>NZ_JAJVKV010000029.1 GCF_024198175.1 Pyxidicoccus xibeiensis | reverse complement strand
GGCGGCGGAGGAGACTCCCTGGGCGGAGGCGGCGGCGTGGCCGGGCCGCGGGCCGCGGGCCTCGCGGCGGGCGCGGCAGCGGCGGCGGGCTTCGGTGCGGCGCGCGGGGCCGGCGGGGGCGGCTCGGGGAAGTCCCACTCCAGCGACGCGCCAGCGGTGACGGGCGGAGGCGTGTCCTCCTCGTCCAGCGGCTCGGCCTCCACGATGTCCAGCGGCTCGCCGCGGGCCCGCGCCAGGGCGGTGTCCATGTCGTCCGTGGCGACGACGAAGACGCGCATCTGCTTGCGCAGCTGGAAGCGCAGCTCGTCCACCAGCGTCAGGTTCCCCGGGTCCTCCACCGCGACGTGGATGCGCTCGGCCCGGCCGTCGCTCTCCACCCGGAAGGGCATGATGCGGTGCTCGGACTGGAAGTCCACGGACACCAGCGCCGTGACGGCGGGGGGGATGTCCTCGGGAAGCTCCACGAAGGGCAGGCCGTGCTGGCCCGCCAGCGCGCGGGCGATGTCCGCGTGCGTGCACAGCCCCTGGGAGATCAGCACCTCTCCCAGCCGCTGGCCCCCCGGCGCGCCGCGACGACCGAGCGCCGAGCGCACCTGCTCCTCCGTGACCACGCCCGCTTCGATGAGCAGCTCGCCAATCTTCTTGCGCATGGTCGTGGGCTACCGCTTGACCTTCGCGAGGTATTCCTCGCGGGAGAACACACCCTTCTCGATGAGCAGCTCCACCATCGCCTTGAGGGCGGCGACCTCCTTGCGCTGCACCTCCTCCACGCTGCGCAGCAGGTCCGCCGGGCTGCCGGTGTTGGCGGGGCGCACGGCCGGCACCTCCTGGCTCGTCGGCGGGCGCGCGGCGGGCGGCGGCGTGGGCCTGGACGCGGGCGAGGCGGCCACGGCGGCCGCGGCCGGGTCCATGTCCTTCAGGTTCTTCACCACCGTGCGGCCCTGGGCGTCCACCACCTTGAAGTTGGTGTCCGCGTCCTCCAGCTCCGCGTTCTCCTCGTAGATGCGCGAGAAGGCCCGGGCGATGGACGTGCGGCCCGCCACGTTGGGGACGATGCGGCACTTGGTGAGCGCGCGCAGCTCGTCCAGCATCCGCACGTTGAGCGGGTCGGACATCGCCACCACCAGCGTCTTGCCCTCGTCCCTCAGCTGGAGCGGCAGCACGGAGAAGTCCCGCGCCGTCTGCGAGGAGATCTTCGCCTTGACGTGCGGCGGCACCATCTGCACCGCGTCCAGGTTCACCGCCGGCATGCCGAGCTGCTTGGACAATGCGCGCACCAGGATGTCCTCGGACACGAGGCTCATCCTGACCAGGATCTCCCCCAGCTTTCCGCCCCACTTCGCCTGTTCGGCGAGCGCGGCCTTGAGCTGGCTCTCCTGCAGCACGTTCGCTTTGATCAGCAGTTCACCGAGCTTGATCTGTGCCATGTCGTGGGGGGCACTGTAGATCGACTCGGAGGAGTGCGCCCCATCTTCTCCGCCTGCACGGTCAGGAACCCGGCACGGCGGGCGGGGCGGGCTCCACTGGCACGGCGGGTACGGGGGCCCCGGACTGAAGCTCCCGGCCCCGCTCGTCCACCTCCACCACCTTGGCCCCCTCGGGCGCGGCCAACTCGTACAGGGTCATGTCCGGCCGTCCGTTGAGGGTGATCTGCTGGTACCGGACCTGCAACTTCGTGGCGGCCTGCTCGGCCACCAGCTCCACCCGGCCGGGGAAGATGAGGCTGCCGCGCTCGAGGAAGTCCTCGAACTTCAGGTCGTACCCCGGGATGCCGCGCACCTCGCTCTTCACCACGCGCAGGAACTTCGGATGGACCTGGAGCACCTGGGTGGCGGGCCCCCGGAAGAGCGTGAGCACGTAGACGCCCTCCTTCCGGTCCAGGGCCAGCGTCATCCGCTCCGGGGGGATGAGCGGCACCTGCCCGAGCATGATGGCCACCAGCTCCTCGGCCGGCAGCAGCACCGGCAGGAAGCGCGACACGTTCTCCGGGCTCGAGGGCCCCTGGTAGTACGTGTTCGTCTCCGCCTGGTAGAGCCCGAAGCGCCGCCCATCCGACACCAGGGAGGCGAGCGGCCGGTTGAAGAAGTCGAACGTCTCCAGATGCATCAGGGACGGTCGGGTGATGGACACGAACATGCTGAGGGTGCCGCTGGCCTGGGGCGACTCGGCGCGAAGCTTCGCGTCCCCCTCCAGCGAGACGATGTTGTCCTGGTTCTCCCGGACGCGCTTGTAGACGACCTCGGCGTCGGTGAGCTCCCCCTCGGGGCCGAACTCGATTCGCTTGGGTGGGCAGGCCGAACAGAGGACTGCCAGGAAGATTGCGGCGGCTGCGCGGTTCATATCTCCTAGTCTGGGCCATGGCGCCCTGCCGGGTCACCAATCAATGAGCCTGAACGAAATCCTCCACTACCTCCGCCTGGGTGGCGTCACCCTCGCCCTGCTGCTGCTGGCCTCCGTGGCCGCGCTCATCGTCGCCGTCGAGCGCATCATCACGCTCTGGGGGGTGAGCGAGCGCTCCCGCCTCCTGGGCGAGACGGTCAGCAAGCACCTGCTCCGGGGAGACATCGCCGCGGCCCGCACCGCCGCCGAGCGCTCGGACGCGGTGGCCGCCGACATCTTCCTCGCCGGCTTCGACCGGCTGGAGCGCTCGCGCACCTCCGGGGGCTCGGGGGTGGACGCCGCCGTGGAGCGCGAGCGCGCCCAGGTGGGCCTCAAGCTGCGCCGCAACCTCTGGATGCTGGCCACCATCGGCTCGATTTCGCCCTTCGTGGGCCTGTTCGGCACCGTGGCCGGCATCATGCGGTCTTTCAAAGACCTGGGCCTGGACGTGGAGGCCGGCGGCACCGGCGGCAGCGCGGCGGTGATGACGGGCATCTCGGAGGCCCTCGTCGCCACGGCGGTGGGCATCCTCGTCGCCGTGCAGGCCATGGTCTTCTACAACTACTTCCAGGCCCGCCTGTCGCGCGTGCTGGTGGAGCTGCGGCTGCTGGGTGACGAGTTCGTGGAGCTGCTCAAGGAGCGCGCCTCGGGCGCTCCCCTGCCCCCGGAGCCCGCCGTGGCGCACCCGGACCCGAAGCTCGCCTGAGCCTCCGAGGACATCCACCATGGCCATGGGCAAGACACCGGGTGACAACGAGGGCGACGAGGGCGTCTTCGCCGAAATCAACATCACCCCGCTGACCGACATCTTCCTGGTGCTGCTCATCATCTTCATGGTGACCAGCTCCGTCATCGTCCAGCAGGGCCCCGGAGGCGGCGCCAAGGCGGGCCTCAAGGTGAACCTGCCCAAGGGCGGCGCCGCGGACGTCACCGCGCGCAGCACGGACCTGTCCGTGGCGGTGCTCGCCGACGGGCGCTTCGTCCTGTCCGGCAACATCGTCTCCGAGGAGGAGCTGCGGAAGACGTTCGACGACGCCCGGGCGAAGGACCCCGACACCGTCGTCATCGTCCAGGCGGACGAGGGCGTCCCCCACGGCACCGTGGTGCAGGTGATGGAGCTGGCGAAGCAGGCCGGCCTCGGGCAGCTCGCCATCGGCGTGCGCGACGGCGAGTAGGCCCCTCCCGACGGCAGCTTCCGGAAACACGAAGGCCACCCGGGGCGAGCTGCCCGGGTGGCCTTTGCCCTTCACGTCATCAATGGACTCAGACGGTGCCGAACGCGGCGTCGGTGATGTCCATGGGCGAGGTGTCCTCGGCGGCGAGCATGCGCGCGGCCTGCTCGACGGCGGGCAGCACGTTCCGGGCGTAGTAGAGGGCGCTGTACTTCTTGCCCTCGTAGAAGGCGCGGTCCGGGTGGTCCGCGGACACGGAGGCCTTCGCCTTCTCCGCGATGAGGGCCGCGTCCAGCAGCAGCCAGCCCACCGCCACCTCCGACATCATCTGCAGGAAGCGGTTGGCGGACAGCGGAATCAGCGGGAACTTGCTGCCGTCCTGCGACCAGCCGAACACCACCATGGCGCTGGCCATCAGGGCCTCCTGCGCCGAGGCCAGCGTCTTCACGGCCTCGCCGTACACAGGGTTCTCGCGGTTCGCCTCGATGAAGGCGCCCACGTCGCCCATGAACTGCTGGAAGTGCATGCCACCCGCCTGCCCCATCTTCCGGCCCACCAGGTCCATGGCCTGGATGTGGTTGGTGCCCTCGTAGATGGCGAAGATCTTCGCGTCGCGGGTGTACTGCTCCACCGGGTAGTCCTGGATGTAGCCGGCGCCGCCGTACACCTGGATGGCCTGCGCGCACAGGCGGAAGGCCTGGTCGGAGCCGTAGGCCTTCACCAGCGGGGTGAGCAGCTCCACCTGGCCCTTGTGGTAGGTGGCCGCGTCGTCGTCCTTGCCGGACAGCTGGCGCGCCTTGTCCAGGTGCATGGCCAGCTTGATGATGAGCGAGCGGATGCCCTCCACGTGCGCCTTCATGTCCAGCAGCATCCGGCGTACGTCCGGGTGCTCGATGATGGCGGCGCGGGGCGCGGTGGGGTCCTTCCACTTGGTGAAGTGCGAGCCCTGCTTGCGGTCCTTCGCGTAGTCCAGCGCGTTGAAGTACGCGGCCGACGCCAGGCCCAGGCCCTGGATGCCCACGGCGATGCGCGCGCCGTTCATCATCTTGAACATCTGGCTCATGCCGACGTGCTCGACGGTGCCCACGAGCTCGCCCACACACGCGTCGTTCTCACCGAAGTTGAGGACACAGGTGGCCGAGCCGTTGATGCCCATCTTGTGCTCGATGGAGCCCACGCCCACGTCGTTGGGCTGGCCGGGGCTGCCGTCCGCGTTGATGCGCAGCTTGGGGACGATGAACAGCGACAGGCCCTTGGTGCCCGGCGACGCACCGTCGATGCGCGCGAGCACGAGGTGGATGATGTTCTCCGCCATGTCGTGGTCGCCGCCGGAGATGAAGATCTTCGTCCCGCGGATGTTGTAGGTGCCGTCGCCGTTGCGGCGGGCGGTGGACTTGGCCGCGCCCACGTCCGAGCCGGCGTGCGGCTCGGTGAGGCACATGGTGCCGCCCCACGTGCCGTTGAGCATCCGCTCCACGAACTGCTTCTGCTGGGCGGGGGTGCCGCACTCGGCGATGACTTCCGCCGCGCCGAACGCCAGGCCCGGGTACATGTTGAACGCGGTGTTGGCGCCGGAGAGCAGCTCCTCCACCGTCACCTGGAGCATCATCGGCGAGCCCTGGCCGCCGTGCTCCGGGCTCACGCCCACCGTCTTGAAGCCCTGCTCGTACAGCTTCTTCCACGCGTCCTTGAAGCCCGTGGGCGTGAAGACGGCCCCGTTCTCCACCCGGCAGCCCTCCCGGTCACCGACCGAGTTGAGGGGCCCCAGCACCTCACGCGCGAAGCGGTACGTCTCCGTCAGCACCGCCTTGGCCTCGTCCGGGCCCCAGGCCTCGTACGGAGCCTGCCCGGACACCTGGCCGAAGCCGAACTGCTCGAACAGCGTGAAGAAGATCTCTCGAAGGTCGGTCTTGTAGGTGTTGATGCCGGCGGACATGTCCACTCCTGCGTGACGGCTCACGGCCCGTCCCTGTTTGAAAGGACAGAGGGTCAGTGGCCCAGATGAGACGCAGGAAGTGTGACGGCGACTGATTTTTGAGTCAACCCTGAATGACACCATGCGTTGAGGGGCGGTCAGAACCGCCCGTCAAGCCGGGGAAAAACCGCCTACTTCTTCGCTTTCTTGGCGGTGGGCAGGGAGGCCGTCTTGGCGGCCGGCTTCTCGCGGGGAGCCGTCTTCTTGGAAGAGGCGCCGGTGGGGCGCTCGTCGCCCTCCTCGCCCTCCTCGGGGGCCGTCGCGCCGCTGGCGGTGGCGGGGGCGGCGGTGGACAGGCTCTCGCGGGGCACCTCCACCACGATGGGGGCCTGGCCGGAGCGCTGCCGGTTCTCGTCCTCCAGCGAGTAGAAGAGCTGGATCTGCGAGCCGCCCTTCATCACCAGCTCCCCGCGCTGGTTCTCCGCCCACAGGTCGATTTCGACGAAGTAGCGGCCGCCGGTGCCGTGCCTGTCGCTGACGCGGCCCTTGCAGACCACGGTGTCGCCCGGCCACACCATCTTGATGAAGCGCACGTTGTAGCGCCGCATCTGCCCGCCGCGGGCCCAGTCGCTGATGAGCTGGCCGAGCATGCCCATGACGAGCATGCCGGGGGCGTAGACGCTCGGCATGCCCACGCTCTTGGCGTAGACCTCGTCCACGTGGACGGGGTTGTAGTCGCCGGAGGCGCCGGCATAGCGGGACAGCTGCACGCGGTCGACGGGCGCCTTGGCCAGGGCCGGCAGCTCGTCGCCGACGCGGATGGACTCGAAGTACAGCTTGCGCGCGGGCATCACGGGGTCTCCTTGGTGGCGCGGACCACCAGCGTCCGGCGGGCGCGGAACACGAGATTGCCCTCCTCGTCGCGGCCCTCGTCCTCGATGACGGCGATGTCCATGCGCCCGGAGATGCCGGGGCGCTCGAAGACATCCGACACGCGGGTGGACACGTAGATGCGGTCGCCCGCGAAGATGGGCCGCTCGTAGTCGAAGCCCTGCTCGGCGTGCAGCAGGCTCTTGATGCCCACCCCCAAGAGCTCCCGCAGGTCCGCCGCGGAGTGGAAGGACGCGGGGAACGTGGGCGGCGCGATGATGGTCGGATAGCCGGACGCCCGGGCGTACTCCTCGTCGTAGTAGATGGGGTTGTAGTCCCCGATGGCTTCCGCGAAGCGGCGGATGGCGCCCTTCTCTACCTCGTTGAGCGTCGGCGGCGAGGCGCGGCCGATCGCGTTCTTGTCCAGCATTATCCCTCTCCTGACTCTAACGTCCGGCCGGAAGCTCGAGCACCGTGAGGAGCCCTGCTTCGGCAGCCGTCAAGCGTGGCGCGGCATTCACCAGCGCATTCGCGGTGGCCCGGTCGCCCGCCACTCCCCCCGGGATTTCCAACACCAGCTTCGGGTCCGCATCGATTTCGATGCGGTCCTTTGGATCATCCGCGCCCATGGCGATGGTCAGCTCCAGGCGGACCCGCTCCTGCCCCTCCTCCAAACCCACCACGGACTGGAACATGCCCGCCACGCGTCCCTTCTTCACGGGGAAAGCGCCGCCGGAGATGTCCTCCTCGGCGAACACGGGGGCTACTTCTTCTTCGTAGTCATCGCAATCGAGCCCCAGTCCCAGGGCCGCGAGCGCCGCGGACTCCACGAGTCCCACGTGCCCCAGCTGCTCCCCGTCCACCAGCTCGAAGAACTCGTCCTCCGTCAGCCCCGCGCCCACCTTGCGCTGCAGCGCCTCACGCCGCGTGCGGGCGTCCACCACCCGCGTGGCGGTGGCGCGGCGCACCGGCCCGCACACCTGCCCTGCCACGGCCACCAGCCTGTCCAGCGCGAAGCCGGGATTCACCCCGGTGCCTACAATGGCCACCCCGGCCTTCTGCGCGGCCTGGTCCAGCTTGTCCGCCAGCTCGGGGTACTTGAGGTACGGGAAGGCCAGCTCCTCGCACGTGCTGGCGACGGACAGCCCCTGCTTCATCGCGTCCAGCAGCTGGTCCATCACCTGCGGCAGCCGCGAGCCGGTGGCGTGCAGCAGCACCACGCCCTTGCGCTTGCCCACCGCCTTCTCGAGCGAGTCCACCACCTTCACCCGCGGCGCAGGACCTCCCAGCACGTCTCCCAGCGCGCGCCCCACCAGCGAAGGCTGCGTGTCCACCGCGCCGATGAGCTCCACTTCCATGGAGGACATCGCGGCCCTGGCAATCTCCTGCCCGATGAAACCCAGTCCCATGACTACCACCGGAACCGGCCCTTCGGGGGCTCTAGCCATCGGAGATTGCTCCAGGATTCCAAGGGGTTAGCGACACAACGCGGCCTGCCTGCGCACCATAAAACACACCTTGGCGGGCAGGCAAGCGTCACTTGGATGTACGACTCTTCCGGACTGGGAGAACCTCCAAGGATTTCCGGGACTTGCGAGCACACAGCCCCGGGGGCCCCCTGTTTTGGCGGTAGGTGACGCGTGTATAAGTGAGGGCAGGCTCGCCGCTCCCGGAGACACCGCAGACATGGACCGCATCCTCGTGGTGGATGACGACGTTCTCATCCTTGCCGCGCTGTCCCGGATCCTCCAGACCGAAGGCTACGAGGTCGTGACGCACAGCGACCCGGCGCTGGCGGCGCGGGAGACGGGCTTCCACGTCGTGCTGACGGACTTCATGATGCCGTACCTCAACGGCATCGAGCTGCTGGGAGCGCTGCGCGAGCGCAACCCGAAGGCCGTGCGGCTGATGCTGACGGCGGCGGCGGACTTCCGCACCGCGTCCGAGGCCGTCAACCGCGGCGAGGTCTTCCGCCTGCTGGGCAAGCCCTGGGCGCTCAGCGACCTGGTGAGCAGTGTGCGCCAGGCCTTCGAGCACTACCGGCTGGTGGAGGCCAACGAGCGGCTGTCGCGCGAGGTGGCGGAGAAGAACGCGGAGCTGGTGGCCATCAACCGGGACTTGGAGCGGCGCGTGGTGGAGCGCACCGCGGGCCTGCTGGACGGGCTCATCAGCGCGCTGGACTACCGCGACACGGAGACGCAGTGGCACTCGCGCCGCGTGTCGCTCTACTCGCGCCGGCTGGCCCAGGAGGTGGGCATGGCCGGGGCCGCGCTGGACGTGGTGGAGCAGGGCGCGCTGCTGCACGACATCGGCAAGATTGGCGTGCGCGACTCCATCCTGCTCAAGCCCGGCCCGCTCACGCCGGACGAGTGGGTGGAGATGCGCAAGCACCCGGAGTTCGGCTACCGGATGCTGTCGAAGATGCCCTACCTGCACGAGGCGGCGCTCATCGTCCTGCAGCACCAGGAGCGCTGGGACGGCAAGGGCTACCCGCAGAACCTGGCGGGCGAGGACATCGTCCTCGGGGCGCGCATCTTCTGCATCGCGGACACGGTGGATGCGATTACGTCGGACCGGCCGTACCGCAAGGGCCGGCCCATGAGCGTGGCGCGGGATGAAATCCGCCGCTGCTCGGGCACCCAGTTCGACCCGGCGCTGGCGGAGGCCTTCCTGCGCATCCCTGAAACGGAGTGGCAGCGCATCCGCCACGAGGTGGAAGGCATGGAGCAGGAAGAGCTCAAGCGGTGGCACGCCCACCCGATGGGCCCGCCGTCCCTGGCCCGCGCCAGCGGCGCGTGAGGCCCTCGCCTCAGGGCAGCTCCACCGTGCGCACCTCGCGGATGATGTCGCCCTCCAGCAGCGCGTCCACCACGTCCATGCCGGACACCACCTCGCCGAAGGCCGTGTAGCGGCCGTCCAGGTGGGGCTGCGGCGCGTGGGTGAAGAAGAACTGGCTGCCTCCGGTGTCCTTGCCCCCCAGCGCCATGCCCAGGGTGCCGCGGCGGTACGGCCGGCGCGTCATCTCACAGCGGATGGAGTAGCCGGGCCCGCCCTCCCCGTCCCCGCGCGGGTCTCCGCCCTGCGCGACGAAGTCCGGCACCACGCGGTGGAAGGAGACGCCGTTGAAGTAGCCCTTCTTCGCCAGCGCGTAGAGGTTGCCGGAGGTGAGGGGCGCCTCGTCCACGTCGAGCAGCACGGTGATGTCGCCCTTCGCCGTGCGCAGCACCAGCCCGGCCCGGGCCGGCGCGGGCTCCGGGCGGAAGGTGTCCTCCGGCAGCTCCACGCGCTCGGAGCGCACGGGCTGGCCGGTGAGCTGGGTGAGGGCCTCGGCCGCCACGCGGCGCACGTTGGCATGCGGGTGCTTCAGCCACTCGCGCAAGCGCGGCTCCGCCGCCTTGCCCTCGAGTGCGACGAGCGCGCCGGCCACCGGCTCCGCCAGGTCTCCCGGCTCCTTCGGCACGCGGTCGGCGAGGGCCGCCAGCTCGTCACGGCCCCCCGGGCCCTTCAGCTTCCCCAGGGTGGTCGCCGCCGCTCCGGCCACCACCAGGTCCTCCTCCTTCAGCAGCGGGCTCACCGCCGTGGCCGTCCGCATCACGGGCCGGGCGCCGAGGACTTCCAGCGCGCCCAGCCGCACCCGCGCGTCCGAGTGGCGCAGGTAGCCCACCGCGAAGCCCGCCGGGTCCTTGCCCTGTGACTGCGCCACCTCGCGCAGGCCCAGCGCCAGCCGCCGCTCGTCCTGCACCCGCCCGAAGCCGCAGTTGAGCGTGTCCGCCACCACGCCGCGCTGCCGGTCCAGGGCCGCCGCCACGCGGCAGTCCAGCCAGCCCAGGTCCGCGCGTGCCAGGTCCGATGCCGCGTCCCGCTCCGCGTCCGCCAGCGCCAGCCGCAGCTCCACCAGCAGCTTCTCGCCGAAGGCGGGCAGGCCTTGCTGCGCCAGCGCCAGGATCGCGTGGCCATCCGCGGAGCGCGCCAGCGTCTCCGGCGGGGCCGACTTGTCGCCGCGCTGCCGCGCCTCCGCCACGGCCGTGCCCAGCTCCGGGGTCTCCATCCCCCGCGCCACGCGCCGGGCCCGGTGCAGCAGCGCCTCCAGCGCATCCACCGCGGTGCAGGGGCCGCTGCACGTCGCCGCCAGCTTCGCCAGCGAGCGCGCCGCCTCCGCCGCCACGCGCGGCACCTTGTCATCCAGCAGTTGGCCCAGCACCACCGAGTCCTCCGGGCCTCCCACGTCGCCGAAGGCCTTCGCGCACAGGCCGCGCACGTCCGCGTCCGCGTCGCCGAGGCAGCGGCGCAGCGCGGGCAGCGCCTCGGGCCGCTTCGCCGTCATGAGCAGATAGGCGCCCCCGTAGCGCGCCTCCACTGGCTGCTTCGCCGCCAGCAGCGCCTCCACGGGCGCCAGCGGAACGCCCGCCACCACCGCCGCCCCACCCCGCCGCGCGGCCACGCCCAGCACCAGCGCGGCGCGGCCCGCCACCACCGCGTCACCGTTGTGGAGCTGCTCCACCAGCCGGGCCACCGCGGCCGGCGTCCCCGTCCTGCCCAGCGCGTCGAACAGGATGGCGCGCACCCGCGCCTCGCGCTCGTTGCCCTCCGCTTCCAGCAGCGCCTCCGCGAGTGACGCACGCTCGGCGTCCGTCAGCGGCTCCCACGCCAGGGCCAGCTCGCCGGCGGCGAAGGCGGCCTCGTCCCGCACGTCCGGCTCGGCGTCCTTCAGGCCCGCGCGCACCGCGTCCAGCGTGGCCGGGTCCTGGATGCGGGCCAGCGCGCGCAGCGCCCGCGCGCGCACCCGGGCCTCCGGCGCACCGGTGGCCAGCGAGACGAGCGCTCCGTCTCCGAGCGAGCGGCGGTCCTCCCACGCCTGGATGCGCGCGAGGGAGGCCGCGTCGGCCGTGTCCGGGAGTGAGTCCGGGACGGCGCGGACACACGCGGAGGACAGGACGAGGACAGCGAGGAGGGCGGACGGTGCACCGGCGGTGCGCAGGCGGCTCATGCGCTGGGGCGTAGGCCAATTCCCCGCGAAAATCCAGGGGTTAGCGCGCATGGGGTTTGACAGCCGAGGTCGGGGGCTCCGAAGATGCGGCCTCGTTTCTCTCAGCGGGAGTGCCGGTCCTGAACTGCCCTGGCTGCGGCTCGAAGGTAGCCGCCAAAGCGTCCATCTGTTCCGTCTGTGACTACATCATCGACGGCTCCTTCCTCGCCGGAGAGCCCCCCGCCGGAGACGACGACGAGTCCACCGACGCGCGGGAAGACCCCCGCACCGCCGCGAAGCCCGCGCCGGCCCCGCGTCCCAAGGGCAAATCCGGCAGCCGCACGGCGGTGCCGGACTCGGACTCCACCAACATCCGGAGCATGGACGACATCGTCCGCTCCGCGCCGCCGCGCGCCGCGAAGTCCGCGACGGCGTCCCGGCCCGCCGCCCCTCCCCGCGCCGCCCCTCCGGCCCGCCGCGCGCCGGAGCCCAGGGTGGAGGACGCCGCGCCGGACCCGTGGGACCGCTCCGTCCGGGCCCCGGGGGACAACCCCATGGGGGACCCGGACGAGGTCATCCGCGACGCGAAGGAGCTCTTCCGCCTGCTGAGCGGCGGGGACAAGGTCGCCTTCTGGAGCGCGGCCCTGGTGCTGTTCACCTGCTTCCTGCCCTGGAAGGAGACGGCGGCGGATGGCGACGTGCTGGGGCTGATGAGCCTGGGCGCCATCGCCTTCGTGCTCTCCATCGTGGTGATGACCGCCATCGGCATCCGCGTGCGCGAGTCGCTGCCGGGCGTCAACCCGGTCATCCCCTGGATGGCGCAGCTCGTGTCGAGCTTCGTGTGCCTCGTCTGGTGCATCATCTACATCAAGATCTCCTCCGACACGACGCAGGTGCCCACGCCCATCGGCAACGCGGAGATGATGAACTCGTCCCCGAGCATCGGCGTCTTCGTGGCCGTGCTGGGCTCGGTCGCGATGGTGGGCGGGACGCTGCTGGGCCTCAAGAGCAAGTCGCCCGCCTGAAGCGCGCCGTCCTCCTCACGAATCCGCTGCCGCGCCTCGCGGCGGCGGACTACCGTCTGCCTCCACCATGTCCGACGCCGCCCCCCTCTCCCGCCTCACCTCCGCGCTCGGCGCGGCCGTCTTCGGACAGCAGCGCGTGCTGGCCGACCTGGTGACGGCCTTCCTGGCGCGCGGCCACGTGCTGCTGGAGGGCGTGCCCGGCGTGGCCAAGACGCTCACGGCGCGCAGCATGGCCGGGGCGCTCGGGCTGAACTTCGCCCGCATCCAGTTCACCCCGGACCTGATGCCGGCGGACATCGTCGGCACCAACGTCTTCCAGCCGCAGGACAACGCCTTCCGGCTGGTGCGGGGCCCCATCTTCACGGAGGTGGTGGTGGCGGACGAAATCAACCGCACCCCGCCCAAGACGCAGGCCGCGCTGCTGGAGGCCATGGAAGAGCGGCAGGTCACCATCGACGGCGTGTCCCACCCGCTGCCGCCGCACTTCTTCGTGGTGGCCACGCAGAACCCGCTGGAGCTGGAGGGCACCTACCCGCTGCCCGAGGCGCAGCTGGACCGCTTCATGATGCGCGTGCGCGTGGGCTACCCGGAGGCCGAGGCGGAGACCGTCATGCTCCGCGCCTTCCACCAGCGCGAGGGCCGGCCTCCGACGACGGACCGCGTGGTGGACCTGCCCACCCTGCTGGAGCTCCAGCAGCGCGCCGCGCGCGTGTCGTGCGACGACTCCATCCTCCAGTACGTGGTGAACGTGGTGCGCGAGACGCGCGCCCACCCGAGGGTGCGGCTGGGCGCCAGTCCCCGCTCGGCCCAGGCGCTGCTGGCCGCCGCCAAGGCGCGCGCGGCGCTGCTGGGAACGGAGTTCGTCACCCCGGACGACGTGAAGGACGTGGCCTTCAGCGTCCTCAACCACCGCCTCCTGCTCAAGGCCGAGGCCGAGGTGGAGGGCGTCACCGCCGACGACGTCCTGCGACAGACGCTCGAGCGGGTCCGAGTGCCCCGGTGAGCCTCGGCCGTCCCGTCCCCACCGGCCTCGCCGTCGCACTGCTGGCCGCGGGCCTCGTCCCCGCCGCCCTCGCGGTGGCGAGCCCCGCCTTCGGCTGGCTGGCGCTGACGGTGGACGTGGCGGTGCTCGCGCTCTGCGGGGTGGACTTCCTCCGGGCCCCGCGCGCGGAGGCGGTGACGGTGCGGCGCCGGGTGGAGCCCATCCTCTCCTCCGGCACGCGCAACCCGGTGCACCTGGACTTCGAGCGGACGGACGGCGGCGCCGCCCCCCTGCGCCTGGAGGCCCGCGACGAGCCGCCCACGAATGTGGACAGCACCGGCCACCGCCAGGCCCTCACGCTCCCCGGCGGGCCGCCTGTCCCTGGCAGGACGACGGGGCTCACGTACTTCGTCACGCCGCCGGCGCGGGGCGACGCGCGCTTCGGGGACGTCCACCTGCGGCTGCGGGGCCCGCTGGGCCTGTGCGCGCGGCAGGTCCGCGTGCCGGCCGCGCAGTCGGTGAAGGTGTACCCGGACCTGACGGCGCTCTCGCGCGAGGCGCTGTCGCTGGCGCGGGCCTCGGACTCCCCCTCCGCGCGCGTGCAGCGGCGCCGCGCGGCCGAGGGGCGCGAGTTCGAGTCGCTGCGCGAGTACCGCCCCGGAGACGACTACCGCCACATCGACTGGAAGGCCTCCGCGCGCCACGCCAGCACGCTGGTGCGCACGTGGCAGCCGGAGCGGCACCAGCCGGTGCTGCTGCTGCTGGACTGCGGGCGCCACATGGCGGGCCGGGTGCGGGGCCGCCGCAAGCTGGACCATGCGGTGGACGCGGCGCTGCGGCTGGCGCGGGTGGGCCTGGACGCGGGCGACATGGTGGGCGTGCTCGCCTTCGCCAGCGACGTGCGCTCCTTCCTCCCGCCCCGCAAGGGGCGCGAGCACCTGCGCCTCATCACCGAGTCCCTCTACCGCGCCGAGGCCGCGCTGGAGGAGAGCGACTACGGCCGCGCCTTCGACTTCGCCTTCGCCCGGCAGACGCGCCGCGCGCTGGTGGTGCTCTTCACGGACCTGGTGGACCCGGACGCCTCCGCCAGCCTCCTCACGCGCACCCTGGCCCTGAGGCCCCGGCACCTGCCCGTCGTCGCCTCGCTGCTGGACGAGGACGTGGAGGCCGCGGCCACCGCCGTGCCCGTGGAGGCCCAGGACGCCTACGCGCGCCAGGCCGCCGCGCGCCTGGAGTCGGAGTACCGGCGCACCGCGACCACCCTTCGCGACGCGGGAGCACTCGTCGTCCGGGCCCCCGCGAAGGGCTTCGGCGCGGCGGCCCTCAACGCGTACCTCGACGTGAAATCGCGCGGGCTGCTCTAACCCGCATCGTCAAGTCCAGCGGAAAGTTCGGAAGATGCGTGCGTGCTCCGAGTGCGTGCGTCGCTCGCGAAGAACTGTGCCAATCGCGCGGAGGCCGAATTCTAGGCTCCGGAGACGACCCCCTTTACAGACACGTCTCCGTCAACAAAATGGCGCGTCTCTCTCGCCCGCCTCACTGGCGGGCGACCTCGAACATCACGGATGGAGACGGTCTTGGCGGAGGGCGCGAGGGGCTTGAGGGTTGAGGTGGAGGCGGACGCTTCGGCGGCGGCGGCGATGGCGGCGCGGGTGGAGTCGGAGCCACCCCTCAAGTCGCTGACTCCCTTCCACGAGCGGCTGCTGGCGGAAGAGCTGCTGGCCCGCAGTGGAGACACGCAGCAGCGGCTGGCCGGCGCGCTGTCGGAAGCGAAGGTGGACCTCAACCCGCACCAGGTCGAGGGCGCCATGTTCGCGCTCGACTCGCTGTCGCGCGGCGGCTGCATGCTGGGCGACGAGGTCGGCCTCGGGAAGACGATTGAAGCAGGCCTCGTCATCGCGCAGCTGATGGCCGAGGGGAAGAACCGCATCCTCATCCTCGCGCCGGCCACGCTGCGCGCGCAGTGGAACAGCGAGCTGCGGGAGAAGTTCGACCTGGACAGCGTGCTGGTGGACGGCCGAACCGTGCGGGCCACCGGCAACTGCTTCGACCAGCCCTTCCCCGTCATCTGCTCGCACCCCTTCGCGGCGAACAAGGGCGCGCTGGCGGCGGAGATTCCGTGGGACCTGGTCGTCATCGACGAGGCCCACCGCCTGCGCAACGCGCACCGGCCCAACAACAAGATGGGCCAGGCGCTGAAGGCCGCGCTGGCCGGCAAGCCCAAGCTGCTGCTCACCGCCACCCCGCTCCAGAACGACATCATGGAGCTGTTCGGGCTGATGTCGCTGCTGGACGAGCAGATCCTCGGCCCCGAGCACGCCTTCCGCAGCCGCTACCGCGTGGACGAGGGCGGCGGCATGTCCGAGGCCGCCGTCGCCGAGCTGAAGGAGCGGCTGGCCCCCGTGGTGCAGCGCACCCTGCGCCGGCAGGTGCGCGAGTACGTCCGCTACACCAACCGCCGCTCCATCGTGGAGGACTTCACCCCCTCCCCCGAGGAGCACGACCTCTACGAGAAGGTCAGCGAGTACCTCCAGCGCTCGGAGGCCGCGGCGATTGAACCCGGCAAGAAGACGCTGCTGACGCTCTGCTACCGCAAGCTGCTCGCGTCCTCGACGTACGCCATCGCCCCCACCCTGCGGCGGCTGTCGGACAACCTGGAGAAGCGGCTGGCGGCGGCGAAGCTGGGCCAGCAGGCGCTGGCCCTGTTCGAGCCGGAGGAGGCCAAGCAGTTCGTCGAGGAGGGCGAGGAGTGGTCGGACGACCCGGCCAAGGCGCCCAACGTCCGCGCGCTGGAGCAGGAGGTCTGGGAGCTGCGGCAGTACGCGGACCTGGCCGACTCCATCAAGGTCAACGCCAAGGGCGAGGCGCTCAAGCGCGGCCTGGACCGCACGTTCGGGGTGATGCGCGCGCACGGCTGGCCGGAGAAGGCGCTCATCTTCACCGAGTCCAAGCGCACGCAGCAGTACCTCTTCAACCTGCTGTCGGACAACGGCTACCGGGGGAAGATCTCCCTGCTGGCCGGTGACCTGGCCAGCACGCCGGAGGAGCGGCGGGCGCTGGTGGACGACTTCCGGAACAAGTCGCAGATCCTCATCTGCACGGAGGCCGGGGCCGAGGGGCTGAACCTCCAGTTCTGCAACCTGGTGGTGAACTACGACCTGCCGTGGAACCCGCAGCGGGTGGAGCAGCGCATCGGCCGGTGCCACCGGTACGGCCAGCAGCGGGACGTGCTGGTCATCAACTTCCTCAACCGGATGAACGCGGCGGACGCGCGCCTGTTCGAGCTGCTGGAGAAGAAGCTCAACCTCTTCGACGGCGTCTTTGGCGCGTCGGACGAAATCCTGGGCGCGCTGGAGAGCGGCGTCGACTTCGAGCGGCGCATCCTGGACATCTACCAGTCCTGCCGGAAGCCGGAGGAAATCAACATTGCCTTCGACAAGCTCCGCGAGGAGCTCGAGGGCCGCATCAGCAAGCGCATGACGGAGATGCGCTCGGTGGTGCTGGAGCGCTTCGACGGTGACGTGCGGCGGCGGCTGCGCGGGCAGCAGGACCAGACGAAGGAGGCGCTGGCGAAGCGGCAGCAGGAGGCGCGCGCGCTGACCGCGTCCGTGCTGGGCAGCCGCACCTCGGGCCGGCTGGAGATTGCGAAGGCCGCGTACGCGGTGAAGGAGCGGACGCAGGACGCGGTGAGCTACCTGCAACTGGACGCGTCCGGGCTGCCGTCGCGCCTGGCGCGGCTGGCCGGCTGCGAGGGCTGGTGGTTCGCGTACAAGTTCGAGACGACGGGCCTGAAGCCGGAGGAGAAGCTGGTGCACCTGGTGCTGGTGCGCGAGCGGGACGGCGGCTTCCGGGCGCTGCCCCTGTCGGACGGGGCGCACTTCGTGAAGCTGGAGGCGAAGCCGGAGAAGCGCCGCCAGCCCGCGCCGGTGTCCGTGCAGCTCATGCAGGAGCAGGCGCTGGTGGCGGCCAAGGACGAAATCGTCCGGGCCGCGGAGCGCCGCAACGCGCTGGAGCTGGACAAGGCCAAGGAGCGCGCGGACCGGTACGTCGAGGACTGCCTGATGGAGTCTCGCGAGGCCGTGGAGGCCGCGCGGCAGGTCTGGTTCGACGCGCGCAAGGCGGTGGCGGCAACGGCCGAGGACGTGGCGGAGCGGGCCAAGGCGCGCGCGCACTCGGACCGGATGGAGCGCGAGTACCGCCGCAAGCTGTCCTCGCTGCGCAACGAGGAGGAGAAGCGCTACGCCGCCAAGGACCGGCAGCTCGCGGACCTCGCCCAGAAGGCGAAGGTGAACGAGAAGCGCTCGCTCATCGCCTCCGCGTACTTCTGGCTGTCCTGAGCGGAGCGAATACCTACACCCACCCATGCGAAGCACGGGTGGCACTCGCTGCGAAGAGGGCTCCGCACCGGGAACTACGTAGTGGGGGCCTCCGGCGGCTTCAGCCGCACCCACGTCGCGCCCCAGCCGCCGTCAGCCTCCGAGGCGGACT
The DNA here is from genome assembly GCF_024198175.1 of Pyxidicoccus xibeiensis. Classification (NCBI taxonomy): domain Bacteria; kingdom Pseudomonadati; phylum Myxococcota; class Myxococcia; order Myxococcales; family Myxococcaceae; genus Pyxidicoccus; species Pyxidicoccus xibeiensis. The sequence continues at coordinate 45,118 of NZ_JAJVKV010000029.1, read as the reverse complement.
GGAATGACTCCACCTCCGGCAGCTTCGGCAGCAGCGAGTGCACCGTGCGCCGCAGCGCCCCCGTGCCCTTGCCGTGGATGATGCGCACGTCGAGCAGGCCCTTCTGACGGCACGCCCACAGGTACTCGACGACGAGGTCCTTCACGTCCCTGGGGTGGAAGAGATGCAGGTCCAGGTTCCCGTCGATGGGAATTTCTACAGCCTCTTCCTCAGTGGGCAGAGGCTCCGGACCCTCCGGTGGCAGCGGCGGCTCGCTTGCTGGTTGGGGCGGCAGGCGACCTCGGGCCATGTTGCCACTCCTCCATCTCCCGCTTCTTCTGCTCCGCCTCCAGGCGCCGGCGCTCCCGTGCTGCCTTGAACTGGTCCGAGAGGGAGGTCAGCTCGCCCTTGAGGGCGGAGAGGTGCTTGCCCACATCCTCAGCGGAGGCGTCGCGACGCTCGTTCGCGCGCTCCACCTGCGCGCCGGCACCACCGGCGGAGAGCTGAAGCATCAGGGCTGCAACGGCCATCGACATCATGTCCAATCAAGTAAGCAAGAGTCGTGCTCAGGGGCAACCCTCATTCAGGAGGGAGCGCTCCTCTGCCCGCCCTCCTCCGTTTTGCGCGTGACAATCCGCTCCGCGAGTCGGATGGCCGACAGGGGGGCACTGCCCTCGGCCTTGTTGTTGATGGTGACGTAGGCGGGCATCCCCCGGCGCTCGGCGGCCAGGCACGCGCGGGCGAGGACGTCGCGGGTGGGCAGGTCCTCATCCACCAGCTTGTCGAAGGGGGCGTAACGCGCGCGGGCCTCCTCGTAGCCCAGGTTGGGCGGCAGCATCCACCGCACCACCAGCGCGCGGGCCTCGAAGGCGCGGGTGCGCTTCGCCTGCTGCGCCACCGGGGGCATGTCGCGCCACACGGCCATCACCGGGCTGGCGCCCACGTCCGCCAGCGCCTGCGCGAAGCCCTCGGTGAGCAGCTCCTCGTTGCGCACCTCCACCGCGTACAGCGGGCCCCGGGGCAGCGCGGCGAAGAAGGCGTGCAGTTGCTCCACGAAGCGCCCGGGCCCGCCGAGCACCTGCGGGTCCTGGGGCGGGAACTGGAAGACGAGCGGCCCGGCCTTCTCCCCCAGCCCCTCCACGAAGGGCGCCACGACGTACTCGGCGGCGTAGGCGGCGTTGAGGTACCGGTCATTGGGCTGGCCCCGGTGGGCGCCGTAGCGCTCGTGCAGGGGGAAGCGCGCCATGGTGCAGACCTCGTGCGCCTTCACGAGGAAGCGGAAGGACGGGGGCACCTGCTCGGCGTACTCGGCGAAGGCGCTGGCGGGGATGGGGCCGTAGAAGGTCCGGTCGATGCCCACCGTGCGCAGCACCGGGTGGTGCCCGTACGCGGCCAGGCCCTCCCGCGCGAGCTGGGACGCGGAGGCCTCGTGGTCGAACACGAGGCCGGACCAGCCGGGGAAGGTCCACGACGAGGTCCCCAGGTAGACGCCCTGGGGCAACTGCTGGCCCAGGGAGGACAGGCGCTCCTCCACGGGCGCGGGCCCTACCGGCTGGGTTCCCTTGCGGGCCCGGGCGGGGGCCTCCACGGGGGCGCCGGTGAAGAGGTCTATCTGGACGGGTCCTCGTTGTGGGGCCATGGAACGTCTCCTGCGGTTCAGTCCGTCCGGCAGACGTAACGCCGGGCGCCACCTGATGCAGCAGGTTGCCTCACCCTGGGCCCACTCTCCAAGTGGTATGTCCGCCCTACAGGCAGCCAAGCTCCATGGCCCGGAGGACGGCCCGGGTGCGGTCCCTCACGCCCAGCTTGGAGAGGATGCTGGAAGTCTGGTTCTTCACCGTTCCCTCCGCCGTCCCCAGCGCCTGGGCAATCTCGCGGTTGCTGAGGCCCCGGGCGATGAGGCGCAGCACCTCCACCTCACGGCGGGTGAGGCCCTCGGGCAGGTCCGAGTGGGGGAAGGCGTGGGGCAGCTCGGCCACGCCCCGGGCCACGCGCTCGGCGACGCCGGGGGGCAGCAATGTCTCGCCCGCCGCCACGCGCCGGATGGCATCCGCCAGCTCCTCCATCGACACGTCCTTGAGGAGGAAGCCCTGCACACCCGCGCGGAGGGCCTCGATGATGGCGGCGTCCTCGTCGAAGGTGGTGAGCAGCACCACGCGCCGGCCCGGGTCTCTGGCGCGCAGGGCGCGGAGGGCCTCCAGCCCCGTCATCCGCGGCATGCGCACGTCCATCAGCACCACGTCCGGGTCCAGCTCCGCCACCTTGCGAAGGGCCTCCTCGCCGTCGGCGGCCTCGCCCACCACGCGCAGGTCCGGGGTGAGGTCCAACAGGCTCCGCAGCCCCTGGCGCACCAGGGCGTGGTCATCGGCCAGGACCAGGCGGATTCGCCTTACGGCCTCGTCACCATTGCTCATCCCGTCACCCCCGAAGCCGCCGAGGTCGCCGCTTCACCCTCGCTCATCCCGTCACCCCCGAAGCCGCGGGCAGCCACGCCTCCACCTCGAGCCCCTTCCCCGCCGCCGCGCGCCACTCCACGCCTCCCCCCAGGCGTGCGAAGCGCTCGCGCATGCCGCTGAGGCCCGCGCCCGGAAGAACGGCCGCCGTGCCGCGCCCATCGTCTCGAGCGAGGACGCGCACCCCACCCTCCTCGGTGGGGACGATGGAGATCCACAGGTTGCGCGCACGCGCGTGGCGCAGCGTGTTGGTGAGGACCTCCTGCACGCAGCGGAACAGCGAGTGCGCCGCCTCGGAGGACTCCAGGGCGAACGACTCGGGCACGTCCAGGTGCACGGCGAGCCCCGGGGCACCTTCCGCGAGCGAGCGCAGCGAGGGCAGCAGCGGCAGGGGCGCGTCACGCAGCGCCGTCACCGTGCCTCGCACCTCGGACAGCAGCGTGCGCGCGGCCTCGCGGGCACGGCGCAGGTGCTCGGCGGAGGCGGTGTCCTTCGCGGTGTGCGCGGCGGCCTCCAGGTTGAGGGAGAGCGCGGTGAGGTGGTGGCCCACGGAGTCGTGCAGCTCGCGAGCGATGCGCAGCCGCTCGCCCTCGCGCTCGCGGGTGGCGAGCAGCACCTGGGTGGCCTGCAGCTCCGCATGCAGCCGGGCCAGCTCGCGGCGGGCCTGGGCTTCGCGCACCATCACCAGCGCCGTGCCGAGCGTGAAGCCCTGGAAGCCGGCGTAGATGAGCGTCTGGATGAGCGCGCGCAGAGGGGGATGGAAGGCCAGGAACACGAGCAGCGTCCCCAGCACCTGCGCCGCCACCCAGGCCAGGGCCTTGCGATGAGGCAGCACCTCGGGCGCCTGCCCCGCGGCGATGGCGAGGAGCGCACCATCCAGGCCGCTGTCTCCCGTGGCGATGGCGACCAGCGCCGACACCGACTGCAGGGCGAGCAGCGAAGGCTGGGCAGTGTCTTCATCGCGTGCGTGGAGCCAGAAGGCCACGCCGAAGGTGAGGAACGCGGCCAGCCACACGAGCGTCTGCGGCTGCGTCCACCGCTCGGGCGCGCGCGACAGGTCCAGGAACTGCGGGAAGCCGGCCACGGCCCAGGTCAACATCCCGGCCGTGAACAGCAGGCGATGGGTGGTGGCGGACGGCGCCACACCAGACACCTTGTGCATGGAGGGGAGCATATGAGCCCCCCGGACGACAGGCCATGTGCCGGAAGTCACATGCGGCCGGCGTGAGCCCCGTGCCGTTGCGTTGGCGAGAGCCGGCTACACCTTGAGGCGGATGGCACCGGGGATGAGCGTCATGGTGCACGGCAGGCGGCCCGGCGTCTCACCGTCCACGTCGAGGAACACGTCCTCGCCCTCCATGGGCTCGGCACGCAGCGTCTTGCAGCGCAGCCGGCGCGTGCCCTTCCACGTCACGTGGTTGCCGTTGTAGACGCCCTTCGACTTGAGGACGAAGTCGCTGAGCCCGTAGCCGGACCAGAGGGTGACGTCGAAGAGGCCGTCGTGGGTGACGGCGTCCGGCGCCACGAACATGCCGCTGCCGAAGTAGCGGCCGTTGGCCACCGCCACCGTGGTGATGTCGAGCGTCTCCTCCGGGCCGCCATCGGCGGAGATGCGCACCTTGCGCTCGGTGTACTTCACCAGGCCCTTCACGGTGCCCCAGACGAAGCTGAAGTTGCCACCCAGGGCCTTGCTGCTGGTGTTGACCTCGCGAGCCACCAGGCCGCTCACGCCGAACGAGGCGATGTTGGCGAAGTAGCGCGTGTCGGGCTGGCCCTCGTTGTTGATGAAGTCGAGCCGGCCCACGTCGAAGGGCTCCGTCTTCTCGGAGCGCAGCCGCTGGAGCGAGGAGTCCAGGTCCAGGTCCCAGCCGAAGGTGCGGCGGAAGTCGCCGCCGGTGCCTCGGGGGATGAGACCCAGGGCGGCGTTGGGGTTGATGGCCTTGCCGTCTCGGAAGAAGCCGTTGGTGACCTCGTTGAGGGTGCCGTCGCCGCCGACGGCGACGATGCACTCGTAGCCGTCGTCGATGGCCTGGCGGGCGATGCGCGCCGCGTCCATGCCGCCCTGGGTGAATCCGTGACCGAAGTCACCGAGCGCCCGGCCCACCTGCGCGGAGATCTCCGCCCAGCGCTTACCCGTCTGACCACCGGCGCTGCGTGGATTGACCACCAGGAACGTCTTCATCGGAACCTGCCCCTCCCTTACGGCCCCCCTGTTTACGCGGTTGTGAGTCAGCACTCCACTCCATGGCCCGTCCATGACGCGCCGGGTCCACGCAAACCCCTGCCCGTGCCATGCTGTTGCCGGCTGTACCGCAGAGGGAGCCCCCGCCGTGGCCACCCAGGATGCCGTCGAGAAGCTGGTGCCGCACCTGAGGGCCACCCTCTCCGTGGACTGGGACTTCCCGCACCTGCGCGCCGACCTGGATGCCGCCAGCGCCCGCCCCTTCGAGGAGACGCGGGCCCAGGAGGTCTACCTCGCCGAGCATGACACCCCGGCCCATGGCGGAGACACGGCCCGGGAGGCCCGCTACCTGTCCGCCCTGGCCCGGGTGCGAGCCCTGGCCGACGCGCGCGAGCCCCTCACCTGGGCGCGGCTCGTGGAGGTGCAGGCCGAGGTGCTCGGGAGGCCGGTGGCCTTCCGGACGGGCACGGCCTTCGCTCACAGCGGCGCGCACCGCTACCTGTACTCACCGGAGCTGGAGGAGATGTTCATCCGGAAGGTGGAAGCGGACGCGAAGGACGACTGTCACCCGGTGGCACGGGCGGTGCGGTTGTACCTGGACGTGGCCTTCTTCCACCCGTTCCCGGATGGGAACGCGCGGGCGGCGCGGCTGTGGTTCGAGTACTGCCTGCGCCGGGAACGGCTGCCCACGCCTCCCCTGGCGCCGTGGGTGCTGCTGCCGAAGCCCCCCGGAGACACGGAGCGCTACGGGCGGCTCGTCCGGCTCGTGGCGCGGAGCATCGCCGGAGACGACTGCCACGAAGGAAGGGCGCGCGATGGGACGTAGCAGGAAGGCGCGTGAGGAGGGCTACACCTGGGAGCTCATCCAGCGCAGTCTGGACGGCTACCAACCGGAGCGGCTTGCCGCCCTGCTGCGCGAGTACCTGGCGCCGCGCATCCCTTCCGGCGTGCGCAAGCTGAGCGACGCCCTGCGCGAGGAGCTGAAGGAAGGCGTGGAGGCCATCCTCGATGACAACCTGGGCCCCTGGTACCACCAGACCGGCGTACGGCTCGGGAATGGGATTGTCAGCGGTTACTGCTGGTGCCACAGCTTCTTCAACCACAAGCCCTTCCCAGACCTGGGCGTGGAGCACAACATCCAGCTGATGCTGAAGTCCCTGGGGTGGAGCCATGCGTGGTTGAGCAAGCTGGACGCCACCTTCCGCTCCTCGGAGCTGCTGGACGACGAGGACCCGGGCATCCGGCAGCTGGCGTTGTCGGACGCGGTGGTGAAGACCCTGGAGCTCACGGTGGACGCCACCGGGACGGAGGACGCCTGGTACGGCTACGCCTTCGACGCGGTGCACTGGCTGTTCCAGGCCAGGGGCTTGAGCCTCACCTCGAAGGTGAGCAGCGCGATGCGGAAGACGATGGGCGAGTTCCGCTCATGGGTCGGCCCCACCGAGGACGAGGCCCGCGCGGCCGGAGACGCGGTGGCACTCGCGGCGATTCAGTCGGGCTTCGGCGCGCGCTACCCACGGAAGGAGTGACGGAGATGCATGGCGAGGAGCACGCGAGCTGGCGGAGCATCCACGCTCCGGCTCCCCGGCTCCTCATGAGCCATACGCCTTCTTCATGGCCGCGACGAACTGCGCGGCGGTGATGTCCGGAAAGACGTACTTGAGCGCCCTGCCGGTAGCCTCCGGCGGGTACTCCGCAGCCGCGAGCGCCACGGCCAGGTCGGTCGCCTGGGCGACGGTGAGCCCGTACACGCCCACGACGGCGCTGGCAAGGTCGCTGGCGGAGACGTCCTGGAAGGCCACGCGGATTCTCGGCACGGCCTGCTGGAGCGTGAAGCCCGCCTTGCGAAGCTCCCGCGCGAGCGCGAGCGGAGTGGGCGTCGGGTAGGCCCGCTGGAGGGCCGCGACGAGCTGCGCGGCGGTGATGTCCGGGAAGCAGTGCTTGAGCGCGTTGCCGGCCTCCGTGAAGGGGAAGTCCGCCGCCGCCAGCCCCACGGCCAGCTCGGCCGCCTGGACGACGGTGAGCCGATAGCCTCTCTGCAACGCGGTGGCGAACGGCTCCACCGCGAGCCGGGGAAACTCCACCCGCAGGACGGGCGCGGCCTCCGGCACGGAATAGCCCGTGTCGCGAAGCAGCTCCGCGAGAGATTGTGGATCCAGGGACAGCGGGTGGAAGACCTCCTTCAGCAACGTGACGAGGCGCTGGGCACCGAGCGCCGGAAGGCCCGCCCTCACGCCTCGTGCGGTCTCGCGCAGCACGTAGCCCGCGGCCTTGAGCGCGCGGGCCAGCGGCTCCGCGTCCTTCACCGCGCCCGTCTCCACCAGTACCTGGCCCGCGTCCCGGCCGGGAATGGCCGCGTCGAACAGGCCCCGGGTCATGTCCGGAAGCGGGAAGCCCGCCTCGGCCAGCGAGGCCACCAGCCGCGCCAGGGGACGCAGCTCACGGCCTGCCTGGATGAGCAACCAGGCAGCCCGGGCGGGCGTGATGGGGTCCGCGCGAGCCAGCGCGCGCAACCCCCGCGCGGTATCCACGAGCGGAATCAAGGGGTGGCCGGAGGTCTGTGTCTCAGCATGCATCGGCGTGCTCCTGGCGCCCCGTGTCTCGGGGCATGGGAAGGGCGTCCCGCCATGGGGACGAGGAATCAGGCGGGGGACACCGACACGAGCGCACCGACGACCCCGAGGAGCTTCGCGGTGCCCTGGCCGCGGACCGCCTCGAGAACGGCCGTGGTCCCGGTCACCGCGGGCTGCCCCGCCTGGATGAACGCACCCGCCGTGGTTGCCGGGGCCACCCCTGCCTCCATCAGCACGCCCGCGGTCGTCGTCGCACCAACGCCGCCAGCGGTGAGGCCGGTGACGACCACCGCCGGGGCGAGCCCAGCGGCGATGGCCGCAGCCGCTGCAGCCGCTGCCGCGGCGGCCGCGGCGGCTCCGGCCGCCACGAGTGCCTGGTACGTGAGCACCACTGCCACGCCGCTGACGATGAGCATGGAGGCGATGGCGATGAGCGCATACCCGGAGGCCAGCAGGAGCGCGACCAGGCCGGCGATGGCCACCGGGCTCCAGTTCCGCAGGTCGGGGTTCGGCCGGGGCTCGAACGGGTCCTTGCCGTCCTTGTCCCGGGGCTTCCAGTCCTTGTCGAAGCAGTAGCAGGTGTCGACGGGGTCCTTGTGCAGCCCGACGAGGCTCCCACAGATGCAGATCTTCTTCTTCGCACGGGACAGCTCGACGGTGAGGCGCGCGTCCTTCAGGAAGATACGGTCGGTGATGCGGACGTCACCGAAGACGGCGGAGGCGGCGAGCGCCCTGTCCCCGAAGCGCAGTGTGAGCCGCGCGTCCTGGAGCCCCAGCACGTCGAGGCACCGTGCCCAGGCGGGAAACTGGAAGTCCTTGTCCTGGAGCAGGAACGCCACGAAGGCCCGCAGGCCGAGCTTCCCGCTCGACGGCTGGAGCTTCACGTCGAGCTGCCGGGTGGGAACCGCGTACTCCGTGACGATGGGCAGGCGGGCGAGGTCGAGCCTGGCGCTGAAGCGGCCGTCGAGCGACATGGTGTCTCCGTGGGAACGGGCCATCAGGGAAAGGCGAGGTGGCCGAGGGACAGGGTGCCCCGTACGAGGGGCGCGTCCTCGGGCCAGACCAGTGTCACGTCACACTTCTTCGTGGCGGGGTCCACGTCCAACCCCAGCAGCCGCATGGGAGCGCCGCCCTCCCCCGGGACGTTGAAGAGGGAGAGCTCGAACGCGGCGGCCGGAGCGGTGTCGTCGTGCTCCGGCACGTTCATCACGAGCCGATAGGGGACCTGGGGCGGGCCCTCGCCGTCGCCCAGGAGGAGGACGGTGGAGAGGTGGCCCGCGGTGACGAGGGGGCGGCCTTCGGCCGCGAGCCGCAGCGCCTCCTCGATGAGCTGAAGTACCTGCTCCGTCATGGTGCATTCCTCCGTGAGGGTGGCCGCGGGCCCTGTTGCCCGCACGTCAACTCAGGCGCAGCGCTTCCAGGAGGCTCAGCGAGGTGGGCGCGTCGTGTTCGCCCCCCACGGCGTAGAGGGTGTCGCCGATGCTCGCGGCGGAGTGGAAGTAGCGGGCCGATGGCAGCGGCGGGAGCGAGGACCAGGTGTCGGTCGCGGAGTCGTAGACCTCCACCGTGTCGAGCAGCCGCCGCCCCGTGTCGTGCCAGACGCCGCCGCCGATGGCGTACAGCTTCCCGCCCACCACCGCCATGGCGAGGTACGAGCGCGGGGTGGGCATGGGCTTCCGGGACGACCAGGTATCCGTCACGGGGTCATAGACCTCGTGTACCGCCAGCGGGGAGAACGGGGACTGGGAGGACCTACCGCCGATGGCATGCAGCAGCCCGCCCACGACGCCGACGGCCAGGCCATCCCTCGCGGTGGGCATGGGCGCCCGCTGCCGCCAGGAGTCCCCGGCCGCGTCGTACTCGAGGTTGGCCGAGGTGAACCGGACGGACCTGCTCATGCCGCCGACGACGTGGAGCTTCCCGCCCACCACGCCCAGGCCATGTCCCTGGGTGGCGATGGGCAGCTCGCGCCGCGCGGCCCAGGTGTCGGTCGCCGCGTCGTATGCGAAGTGGAGCGTGAGCGGGTTCGCCCCGCGCTGGGCGTCATCCCCGCCGAGGGCGTGGAGCTTCCCACCCACCACTCCCACGGCGAGGTTCCGGGCGCCGTGGACGGCGGGCATCGGGGCCAGGCGCGTCCAGGTGTTGGTGGCGGGGTCGTACGCCTCGTTCCCGCTGGAGGGCCGCGTGGACTGGCCCGCGATGGCGAGGAGCCTGCCTTCGACGACGCCCACGCCCAGCATGCTCCGCGGCGTGGGCATGGAGGCCAGCGCCATCCACGTGGGGCGGGTGTCGTAGCCTGCGGCCTTGAGCGCAGCCGCGAGCCGCTCCGGCGTGAGCCCCGGCCAGGCCGCCACGAGCGCGTCCGACATCTGCCCGGCCGTCGTGTCCGGGTAGGCCCCGCGCAGCGCGCGGGCGGAGTCCTCGGGGGTGAAGCCGTTGTCCGCGAGCAGCTTCGCCATCTCCTTCAGGGACAGGCGCTGCTCGCCCGGCGGAGCGGGGCGGCACATCGCGTACGCGTCCGGTTCGTGCGGAACGTCCTGGGTGGGCTCCGGCATGGGGGCTGTCGTCGCTTCGGCGGGTCGCTTCATGAGGCTTCTCGTCACCGGGAAGTGTTGAGGAAACGAGACCCGCGCGCGGGCGGGCCTCGTGAAGGAAGACTCCGTGCGGCTCAGGCCTTGGGCTTGCGGCTGAGCTGGAAGTTGATGGCGCTCAGGGCGAACGTGTCCGGGACGATGGGAATCTTCCCGGGCCAGCCCAGCACGACGCTGAAGGTCTTCTGCACCGGCGCCACCGCGACGCCGAGGATCTTCAGGTCCGGATCCTCGGGCTTGGGCGCGGGCGTGGTGAGCGACAGGTCGAAGGACGTCGCGTCCTGGGCCTTGGGGTCGGGGATGGTCAGCGCGAACTTGAAGGGCCTGTTCCTGATTTCGACCGTCGTCCCGACGACGCCGGTGAACACCAGGGGCGGGTCCACGTCGGCGGGCAGCGGGGTCACCTCGCACGCCGGGACAATCTGCGGGCTCGTCACGACGGCCTTCGAAGCATTCTCTGCCATGGTCGGGTTCTCCATTTCGAATGAGGGCTGGCCGGCACGCGCATCGCCGTGCGGCATGGCAGGGGTTTGCACCCGATATGCCAGTGCCTTCCCGAGCCGGGCTGCCCGAGTGAGGGCCCGTCGCGTAGACCCCTTCGCGGGGCTCACCTATCCTCCGGGAAGCGTGCGCCACGCGTGGCGCGTCGAACGTCGACGCGTGGAGGGGATGGGCATGTCGACGGACAGGACCCGATGAGCACCAGGCACGAAGAGGACGAGGCCGAGCTGCGCATGGCGGTGGCCGAGGGGCTCATTTCGCGCGAGGAGGCAAGGCTGCTGCGCGAGCAGGCCCGCACTCTCTCGCGCGGCCCACTGGAGCTGCTGGCGGCGCAGGGGCGCTACTCGGAAGAGACGCTGGCCCCCCTGCTGCGGGCGGCACGGGAGGCCGCGCGCGAGCGTGAGGCGCGGGAGCAGGGCTCGCCGACGCTGCCGCTCTCCCCCTCGAAGAAGGAGGACACGACGGCGGAGGAGCCGGCCTTCCCCGTGCCCCACTGGGAGCGCTACCAGTGCGTGCGCTTTCTGGGCCAGGGTGGCATGGGCCAGGTGTTCCTCGCCCATGACGCCCGGCTGCGCCGCGACGTGGCCCTCAAGTTCGTCCGGGGCGAGGACGCGGCGCTCGTGCGGCACCTGCTCTCCGAGGCCCGCGCCCAGGCGCGAGTGGAGCACGAGCGCGTGTGCCAGGTGTACGAGGTGGGCGAGGTCCAGGGCCGCCCCTTCATCGCCATGCAGTACGTGGACGGCCAGCCGCTGCACCACCTGCGGGGCGAGCTGGGCGTCGAGCAAAAGGCGCTGCTCCTCCGGGAGGCCGCGGAGGCGGTGCATGCCGCCCACCGCGCGGGCCTCATCCACCGCGACCTCAAGCCCTCCAACATCCTGGTGGAGCGCACGGAGGACGGCCGCTTCAAGCCCTTCGTCATGGACTTCGGCCTGGCGCGGGACTGGACGGAGCTGGGCGCCACGGCCACCGGAGCGGTGCTGGGCACGCCCCACTACATGTCGCCGGAGCAGGCCCGGGGCGAGGTGAAGCGGCTGGACCGCCGCGCGGACGTCTACGGCCTGGGCGCCACGCTCTATCACCTCCTCACCGGCCAGCCCCCCATCCCCGGGGAGAACGGGCTGGAGGTGCTCACCCGCATCTCCACCCAGGAGCCGCTCCCTCCCCGCGCGCTGGACCCGGACATCCCGGTGGACCTGGAGGCCATCGTCCTCAAGTGTCTGGAGAAGGACCGCTCCGCCCGCTACGACTCGGCGCGCGCCCTGGCCGAGGACCTGGACCGCTTCCTGCGCGGGGAGCCCGTCCACGCGCGCCCCGTGGGCCCCCTGTCCCGCCTGCGGAGGCGGCTGCGCAAGCACCGGCTGGTGGTGGGCGTGGCTGTGGTGGCCCTGCTGCTGGTGGGCGGCGCGCTGGGCTGGGCGGGACTCACGCGCCGGGAGGCCTCTCGGCGCGAGGGGCTCGCGCGCCGCTTCACCGAGCGGGTGGAGCGCATCGAGGCGCTGGCCCGCTACACCGGCCTCTCCCGGCTGCACGACACACGCGCCGACAGGGCGCTGCTGCGCGCGCGCATGGCGGAGCTGGACGCGGAGATTCGCGAGGCCGGCGCGCTGGCCGTGGGGCCGGGCCACTACGCCCTCGGGCGCGGCCACCTGGCGCTCGGAGACGACGCGGCGGCGCGAACGTCCCTGGAGGCGGCGTGGAGCCATGGCTTCCGCGAGCCCCGCGTCGCCTACGCGCTGGCACTGGCACTGGGTCGTCAGTACCAGGAGCGGCTGCTGGAGGCCGAGCGCCTGCGCGGCCGCGAGCAGCGGGAGGCCCGCCTGAAGGACCTGCAGCGCGAGTACCGGGAGCCGGCCCTGGACTGGCTGCGCAGGAGCGAGGGCGCCGACGTGCCCTCCACCGACTACGTGGCCGCGCTGCTGGCCTTCTACGAGGGCCGCCATGAAGAGGCCCTGGAGCGCCTGGACGCGCTCGGCGACCGGCTCCCCTGGTTCCACGAAGCCCCCCTGCTGAGAGGTGACATCCTCCAGGCCCGCGCCGCCCGGCGCTGGAACCAGGGGGACCGCGAGGGGGCCCTGGCCGACTTCGACGCCGGCCGCCGCGCCCATGCCTCCGCCGCGGCCACCGCGGAGAGCGAGCCCGACGTACATGAGTCCCTGGCGAGGCTGGAATACACCGCGATGGTGATGGAGCTCTATGGCCAGGGCGACGTGCTGCCGCCCTTCACCCGTGGAATGGAGGCCGTGGGACGCGCGCTGAAGGCGGACCCCGGGCACCCGAGGTCCCTGGTGCTGAAGGCGCGCTTCCACAACCGTCTGGCGGAGCACCGCATGCGCCAGGGCGGGGACGTGGAGGGCCCGCTCGGCGAGGCCATGGCCACCGCGCGCGTAGCCCTGGCGCTGGTCCCCCCGCCGCCCAAGGCCCGCTCGGAGCTGGCGCAGAGCCTGTGGCGCCGGGCGCGGTTCCAGCAGGGCCGCGGGCTGGACCCGGGGGAGTCCCTGCGCCAGGCCGTGGACGCGCTCGCGGGCCTCCGTCCCGAGGAGCAGGACTACGAGTTCCACGCCCTGCTCGGCCTCATCTACAAGACGTGGGCGGACTACGAGGACCAGACGGGCGTGGACTCGCGGCCCCACCGGGGCCAGGCCATCGCGGCGTACCGCGAGGCCATCCGCGTGGACGAGCGCCTGCCGGACGCGTGGATCAACCTGGGCATCGCGTTTCTCACGCGGGCCACGCATGCGAAAACCACGGACTCGGAGGGGGACCTGGAGCAGGCCCGGCTCGCGCTCGCGCGCTCCCGCGAGCTCAACCCGGGCAACTACGTCCCCTACTTCCTGGGCGGCACGCTCCACGCGGAGCTGGCGCGGCGGCGGCGGGACGGAGGGGGCGACGCCCGGCCGGACCTGGCCACCGCGGCGGAGCTGTTCCAGCGCGGGGCCGCCATCAACGCCCAGGTGGCCCAGCTCCACAACGGCCTGGGCTCCACGCTGCTGGAGCAGGCGCGGGAGACCTGGGAGCGCGGAGGCGACCCCTTCCCCGTGCTCGAACAGGCCCGGGCCGCCTACGCGCGCGCCGTGGCCGTGGCGCCCCGGGAGGGCTTCGGGCACAACAACCTCGGAGAGGTCCACGTCGAGCGCGCCACGTACCGCGTCCTCGCGGGCGAGGCTCCGGACACCGACCTGCGGGAGGCCGAGGCGGCCTACCTGAAGGCCATCGACCTGCTCCCGGGACTCGCCCTGCCCCGGGCCAACCTGGCGCGGGCGCGCTTCACGCGCGCGCTCTTCGAGCTGGAGCGGGGCACGGAGCCACACGCGAGCCTGGACGGGGCGGAGGAGGCCCTGCGCGGCGCCTTCGAGCGCAATGCCCAGGAAGCCCAGGCGTGGCTGTACCAGGGCGAGGTGCGCGGCGCGAGGGCCCGCTGGCGGGCACAGCGGCGCGAGGCGCGCGAAGAGGACTTCGGCGAGGCCGCCCGCGCCTTCGAGAAGGCGCTCGAGCTGGAGCCCCGGCGCCTGGACGTCCGCGTCGCGTTCGGCCACTTCTGCCGCGAGTGGGCGCTGTGGCGGAAGCAGGCGGGGCAGGACACGCGCCCTCCCCTGACACGAGGCCTCGCGCTGACGGACGCGGTGCTGGCGGCACGCCCCGAGTGGGCGGACGCGCTGCTGCTGCGCGCGGCGCTCGGTGAGGTGGCGGGAGAGGCGCGGTCCCGTGAGGACCTCGTGAGGGCCCTCGCGCTCAACCCGGGACTGGAGCCCTGGTGGAAGCGCCGCTTCGCGCGGCGGCTCGCCACCGCGGAGTGAGCCGCGCACCGAGGACAGGCGTGCGCGGCCCCGGGGCTACCCGTCCTGCGTCTCGGTGCTCGTGGCCACCTCCAGCGTGCCATTGAGCGGAACGATTTCCGGGCCAGCATCGGGGCCCGCGAAGCCGCGACACTCGCCCGAGAGCCCGTAGGCCCCATTCGTGGCGGCGGCCTTGATTCTCTTCACGTGAGTGCCCCCATCCCCGGGGACCCTGAACGACAGCTCTCCGCCATGGAAGGGGTTCTCCTTCAAGCCCGCGTCCACGGTGAGGTCCACGTCACCGCACGTCGAAGTGAAGTTGAGGGTCGCGTTCTTCTTGAGGCACACGCCGCTCGGGACGAGCCCGCTGGCCTGAAGCGTGAAAGTGGCCTCGTCCACGCCCATCCCTCCATCCGCGCACTTCGGCTTCGTCGCCTGCTCCTCCGGGGGGAGCTGCTGGCGCCCGGTGCAGGCCCCCAGCCCCAGCATCGACACCACCACCATGACAGGACCGAGAGACAGGCCCGCGCGCCCCTTCGACACTCCGGCAATCCGCATTCGCATGTGCATCCTCCGCGCCGGCTCATCGCAAGGCGCATGCCGTCCACGTAAGCACACGGGAGGACAGGGAGCGGCCGCGGACGTCTTCGCCCCCACGTATCAGCCCGGGGCTTCCACGCGTGGAACGGAGGTGCTCGACGCGAGGAACACGCCGATGCCCCGGGCCTCCTCAGCCATTCCCCGCGCCGAGCCCGAGCTCCTTGATGCGGCGGCCCAACGCCCGCTTCGAGACCTCGAGGCGCTGGGCCATGACGTCGAGGTCTCCGCGACACTCCTGGAAGCAGCGGGTGAGCTCCTCCACGCTGAGGTCTCCGGCGGTCCGCAGGTTGGGGCTTCGCTCGATGAGGTCGTAGATGGAGGTCCGGTGGATGCCGAGCCGGTCGGCGGCCGCCTGGAGGTCCCAGCGGCTCTCGCGCAGGGCGCCGAGCAGCTCCGTCTCGGTGATTTCGGACGGCTTGCGGCGGAGCGCGGCCGCGGCGCGGGGCTCGGACGCGGATGGCGAAGACGCTTCGGCGGGGCGGCCGGTGGGCACGGCCGTGACGGCGCACAGCTCCTGCTCGAGCTGTTCGTCGAGCCGCAGGGTCGGCCGCCCCCGGTTGCCGATGACGAGCTGCCGCGCCACGTTGCGGAGCTGGCGGATGTTGCCCGGCCAGTCGTGGAGGACCAGCCGGGTGGCCAGCGACGTGGGCAGCCAGGGCTCGGCGAAGGCGTCCGAGGGCGTCAGCCGTCCCACCTCGCCCAGCGCCTCCATTTCCTCACGGGCGAAGTGGTGGAACAGCCGGCCGATGTCCTCGCGCCGCTCGCGCAGGGGCGGCACGCGGATGCTGTAGCCGGACAGCCGGTGCATCAGGGGCGCCTTGAACCGCCCGTCGCGGATCTGCTCCTCCAGGTGCGCGTCCGTCGCGGCCACCAGCCGCACGTCCACGGTGATGGGCGAGCGCTCCCCCACCGCGTAGATTTCCCCTGTCTCCAGGGCGCGCAGCAACATCACCTGGACCTCCGGTGGCGCCTCGCCCACCTCGTCCAGGAACAGCGTCCCGCCGTGGGCCGCCTGGAAGAAGCCCTGCTGGTCCTTCACAGCGCCCGTGAAGGCACCCTTTCGCGAGCCGAAGAGCTCCGCGGCGGCCAGCTCCTTCGGAATCGCGCCCAGGTTGACGCTGATGAATGGCCGCTCGCGGCGCGGGCTCCGCTGGTGGATGGCGCGGGCAATCAGCTCCTTGCCCGAGCCCGTCTCGCCGCGGATGAGCACCGGCACGGCCAGGTCCGCGACCTGCTCGACGTGCTGACGCACGCGCTGGACGCCCAGGCTGGCGCCCACCATGCCCAGCGCGTCCATGGCGCCGGCCGGTTCGGGGTCCGCCAGGTGCAGCAGCAGCGCCACGCGCCCGGCCAGCTCCAGGGGCACTCCGGCCGCGACCTCCTGGGCACTGAGCTCCCAGCTCCCCAGAAGCGCCCCTCCCGCCACCGTCACCGGGCTGCCCTCGCCCGGGTCCAGGCGGATGGCGCCCTCGATGCCTGGGAGGAACGTGAGCGGCTTGCGGCTCAGGAAGGGGTCCGCCAGGTGCATGCCCAGTGCGGCGCCGGGGCGCTCGAAGTCCGGCACGTTTCGGGAGAGGGCCACGGGCTGGCCGCGCGTCAGCGCCTCCAGCAGGAGCCGCTCGCCCACGCGGAAGGGCATGGGGTGTGACAGGAGGGTGAGCGCCGGGACGAGCCTGAGCCCCCGTGTCTCGCCGACGCGCTCTCGCGCCGCGGCCGTGGAGATGTCATCGATGACGGGCTCGCGCATGGCCTGGGGATGGTCCTGGAGGTCCCGCTACCATACCCGAGCGGCGCCGACGTCAGGCAGGCCCGTCGAGCGCGGAGCGCGAGGGCACTTTCCTTCAATACGCCCCGGGCGCCAGCACCTACCGTCGGCCAGACACTTCCCCTGAGCCGGCGAGACCTTCATGAGCATCTTCTATTCCATGGCAGCCTTTGCCCTGGCCGCATCGATTACGCCGGGCCCCGTGAACATCGTGACCCTGAGCACGGGCGCCCAGTTCGGACTGCGCGCGGCCATGCTGTACGTGACGGGAGCCACGGTGGGCTTCACCCTGCTGCTGTTGCTGCTGGGCCTGGGGTTGTACGAGGTCCTGGAGGTCTGGCCGTTCCTGACGGTGGCCCTCCGTGCGGGCGGGGTCGCGTTCATCCTGTACATGGCGTGGCGGCTGGCGATGGATGACGGCACGCTCAGCACCGCGAAGCCTGGCGCCGCCCCGACGTTTCTCCACGGCGCAACCATGCAGTGGCTCAACCCCAAGGCCTGGCTGGCCTCCGTGGCGGGGATGGGCGCCTTCGCGGCGGACCGGGAGCCCTCGCGGGTCTGGCAGTTCGCGGCCGTGTACTTCGTGGTCTGCCTGGGCTCGATGGCCTGCTGGGCCTACGCGGGGACCTTCATGCGCCTCTACCTGGACAACCCCGCGCGAGTGCGACTGTTCAACCGCGTCATGGCCGCGCTGCTCATCGGCTGCGCTGTCTACCTGCTCCTGTCCTAGCGAGCGCCTTGGACGGCGCCTGGTATTGCCCTGGCGTGGCCGCCAGCAGCTGTTTGAAGGCACGCTGCAGGTGGGCCTGGTCCGCGAAGCCTGCCTCATGGGCAACCTCGGCAATGCCGTGGCCCCGCCTGAGCTGGGCGCGGGCGAACTGGATGCGTTGGTTGACCAGGTAGGCATGGGGCGTCATGCCGTAGCGCTTCTTGAACGCACGGATGAGGTAGGACGCGGACAGCTCCGCGGCCTGACAGACGTCCTCGAGCTTGAGAGGGCGCGTGCAGTTGTCGCTAATGAAGTCGGCTGCACGCTCCAGCCTGGCGTTCGCCTGCCGCAGCGGTGATGCCGAGGGATTCAGGTGCTGCTGCGTCTGCGTGAAGAAGGCGACGGCCGCGCTCTGCTGTTGCAGGGGCTCGGCGTCGGGAGCGGTCAGCACGTCGTAGAGCTGATTGAACGCAGCGTAGAGGCCGGGCTCGGTCGTCAGGATGCGGGCAAAGGGGTGGTAGCCCTGGTTCGCATCGAGTCCCAGCTCATGCTGGAGGCTGGCCAGCCAACGGGTGTCCACATACAGCATCCGGTACGACCAGGGCTGGTCCTCGATGGGGTTGCAGGCATGGACATCGCCCGGATTCATCACCACCACGGCCCCGGGCCCCACCCTCCTGCGGGCGGTCTGGTTCAGGTAGGTGCTCTGCCCGCCGGTGATGACGCCGATGGAGAAGGTCTCGTGGAAATGCTTCGCGTAGCAGACCTTGCGCCCGTCGTGGACCTCGCGCGCCTCGATGAAGGGCAGCCGGTCATCGCGCCAGAAGCGGGAGACCGGCACCACGTTGTCACCGCTCACATCGTTCATTGCGTTGGCTCCCACGCGGACATCCGGTCGAAGTCCTCGGAAGTATAACGGCCAGTCTCGAGTCCATTGGTCACCCACGCGCCCTGGAGCTTCAGGGACTCGCGCATGGCCCGGTAGGCCTGCACGTCGGTGAGGCTGGGGGCGACTCCGCCGCCAATGTCCTTCACCGTCTCCGGCGTGGTCCACATCCTGTCCCCCACCTTCCGGTCGAACATGAAGTTGTGGTTGTGGACGTGGGCCACGAGCGCGAAGCCCCGCGCGACGTCCGTGGCGACCCGCTCCCGCACCTCGTGCCGGAGACTGCCTCCGGCGCGGTCCGCGCCCGACAGGTAGATGCGGATGCGCCCCTGGCCGCGCAGGACGTAGGCGCCGAACTCGGTGGGATGCTCGAGCATCGGGTAGCGCCGGGACTGCCACTGGAAGAGCCTCCACTCCAGGCAGGAGATGACCCCCACCTTTCCGGCGCTGCCATCGAGCACGCGTGACACGTTCTCCGTCTCGCGCTGCATGGGCTTGCCGACCATGGCGGCGTGCATCGCGTGGATGCGCTCCAGGAGGGCGCGGTGGCCCAGCCCCTGCTCTCCCAGCCGGGCCGCCAGGGCGTCACGGTAACGCGTGCGCTCTTCGTCCATCGGCGCCGGAGCCCACCACTCCGGACCGTCCGCGACCTCGAAGACCTCGTGCAGCTCGCCGGGGTACGGGTTCTTGGCCACCGTGATGACGGCCTCGGGAGTGGCGGGGAGCTCGCAGGCCGCACTGGCCCGGGCCACGGTGGGCGCGTCCGGATGAGCGGTACGGCACGCCGAGGTCATCAACAGCACGGCCGCCAGGAGAGCTGCGTTCGCATTCATGGGCACGCGAGCATAGCGCCCCGCGACGGCCCCGCCGATGCGGTCTTCCGGACTACGAGCGACGGCCCGTCGGACCTGCGAGCGGCGCCGGGCCGTGGGCTTGAGACGCGGCGCGGATTCGAGCCCCCGGACCGCGCTTCCGCCCTACCTGTCTGCCTGTCGGACAGGTTTTCCTGTCGCTCGCCCGCAGTCCCTCCCACGGGCGCCGCACCTCACGCGCGCAGCGTGCCCTCGAGGACGGTCACCGCGACGCCGCCGATGCGTGCCCGCTCGGGCTGGCCCGCGCTGCCCGTCACCTCCACCTCCACCCGCCCCGGCTTGCCGATGGCATCCCCCTGCTCGATGCGAGCCCGCACCGTGCCGCCCCCGGCCGGCAGCGCCACCACACCGTGACTCGCCAGGTACATGCCGAGCGGCCCCGAGGCCGAGCCCGTCACCGGGTCCTCCGCCACGCCCAGTCCCGGCACGAAGTAGCGCGAGTGCGCCACGCTGCCCGCCTCCCGCGTCTCACGGGTGAAGACATAGACGCCCTTCACCCCATGAGGCGCCAGCAGCTCCGCGAGCGCCCCACCCTTCGGCGCCAGCTCCCACACGTCCGCCTGGCGGCGCAGTGGAATCATCAGCCGGTGCGCGTTGCGCCGCACCGGGAGCGACGGGTCCACCATGGCCGCCGTGCCGCCCACCAGCGCCATCACCTGCTCCACCGGCACCGGGCTCTCCAGGAACGGATTGCGCGGAGTGACAATCCACACCCGGCTGCCCTTCGCGCCCACCGGCTCCAGCTCCACGTCGAGCGTCCCCGCCGCGCACTCCAGCCGGTACGTCCCCGAGCGCCCCAGCAGCCCGCGCTCCGCCAGCAGGTGGAACGTGGCCACGGTGGCGTGGCCGCAGAAATCAATCTCGTCCGTCGGCGTGAAGTACCGCAGCCGGACGAGGCTCTCCCCTGGAGGCGACAGGAGGAACGCCGTCTCCGACGCCCCTACCGCCGCCGCGATGCGCTGCATGGCAGCGGCATCCAGTCCCGCCGCGTCCAGCACCACGCCGGCGCGGTTGCCGGCCCCCGGAGTCTGAGTGAAGGCATCCACGATGGTCACCTGCATGACGCGCACCTCTCCCTGTCGCGGCGGCCTCATGGGTCCGTCCCGCGTGAATTGTACCGACACGCCCATCCAATTGAATCGATACAATGGATGCATTGCGCGCAGGCCGGCGTCAACCGTATGAATTGTCACCATGACAAGCTGGACGCCGCAGCTCCGGGGCCGGGACGGCCCGCTCTACAAGGTCATCGCGGACGCGCTGGCCGCGGACATCGACGAGGGACGCCTGGCGCCGGGCACGCGCCTGCCCACGCACCGTGAGCTGGCGGAGAAGGTCGGCGTCACGGTGGGCACCGTCACGCGGGCCTACTCGGAGGCCGAGCGCCGGGGCCTCATCGGCGGCGAGGTGGGCCGGGGCACCTTCGTGCGGCACAAGGACACGCCCCGCCACTTCCCTGCCCCCACGCCGGACACGGGGGACGACGCGCTGGTAGAGCTGGGGCTCAACTGGCCGGCCACGCCTCCGGGAGACCCGGCGGGCACGGCGCTGCGCAAGACGCTGGACGCGCTCCAGCGCTCACCGCGTCTGGCCGAGCTGCTCGACTACCAGCCGCCCGCGGGAACGCTCGCGCACCGGGAGGCTGGAGCGGCGTGGCTGTCCCGCTTCGGCCTGGAGGTGGGCTCGGAGCAGGTGGTGGTGTGCTCGGGAGGCCAGCACGCCATGGAGGTGGCGCTCTGCGCCCTCACCCGCCCTGGTGACACGGTGCTGGCCGAGTCGCTCACCTACCCGGGCCTGAAGGTCCTCGCGAACCGGCTGCACCTGCGGCTCCACGGCGTGGCCATGGACGAGCAGGGCCTCAAGCCGGACGCGCTGGAGGCCGCCTGCCGGAGTGGCGCGAAGGTCCTCTTCTGCCTGCCCAACCTCCAGAACCCCACCGGCTCGGTGATGCCGGAGGAGCGCCGCCGCCGCATCGCCGCGGTGGTGCGCAAGCACGGGCTCACCGTGGTGGAGGACGACGCCTACGGGCTGCTGCTCGACAAGCGCCCGCCTCCGCTGTGCACGCTGGTGCCGGAGTCCGGCTGGTTCATCGGGGGCGTGTCCAAGCTGCTCGCGCCCGGGCTGCGCATCGGCTACCTCGCGGCGCCCGCCGGAGTGGGCACGGGGCGCCTCGCGGAGGAGGCCGTCCTGGCCACGCGGATGACGCCGCCGCTGATGGCGGAGGTCGCCGCGCGGTGGATTCAGGACGGCACCGCCGACGAGCTGGTGGTCCGCCGCCGCCGTGAAGCCCAGGAGCGGCTGGAGCTGGCGCGCGAGGTGCTCGGAGACCTGCTGCCGAAGCCCCTGCGCGCGCCCACCTACCACCTCTGGCTGCAGCTCCCGGCGGGCTGGCGCGCGGAGTCCTTCACCGCGCAGGCCCGGCGGCGCGGCGTCTCCGTCACGCCCGCTGAGCTGTTCACCGTGGGCCCCGCCACCGCGCCCGCCGCGGTGCGCGTGTGCCTGGGAGCGCCCCGCACCCGCGCCTCGCTGGAGAAGGGCCTGCGAAGGCTGCGCGAGACACTGGAGGGAGGGCCGGAGCCGCTCGCCTCCATCGTCTGACGCCGACTACTTCTGCGGCGGCGGCACGGGCCGCACGTGCAGCTCCTTGAGCTGCTTGTCGTCCACGTCGCCCGGGGCGCCCGTCATCTGGTCCGTGCCCGTCTTCGTCTTGGGGAACGGAATCACGTCGCGCAGGGACTCGGCGTTGGTCAGCAGGAAGGCGAGCCGGTCCATGCCCAGCGCGATGCCACCGTGCGGCGGCGCGCCGAACTTGAGCGCGTCCAGCAGGAAGCCGAACTTCGTCTGGGCCTCCTCGTCGCTGATGCCCAGCGCCTTGAACACCTGCGCCTGGATCTTCGGGTCATGGAGGCGGATGGAGCCGCCGCCAATCTCGAAGCCGTTGAGCACCACGTCGTAGCGGTGACACTTCACCCGGCCCGGGTCCGACAGCAGGAAGTCCACGTCCGCGTCGTGCGGCCGCGTGAAGGCGTGGTGCGCCGCCGCCCAGGTGTTCGTGTCCTCGTCGAACTCGAACAGCGGCGGGTTCACCACCCACAGGAACTTCCAGTTGCCGCCGCTGCCGTACTCCGGAATCAGCCCGAGCTTCTTGGCGATGTGCACACGCAGGTTCGCCATCACCGTGTGGACCAGCGCCTCCTTGCCGAACTGGAACACGATGAGGTCGCCCGTCTTCGCGCCCACCGCCCCGTTGATGGCCTGCCGCAGCGCCGGGCTGATGGTCTTCGACAGTGGAGACTGCGTCCACTCGCCGCCCTCGCCCACCTTCGCGCGAGCCAGGCCCTTGGCGCCGGCCTGCTTGGCGAACTCCTCCAGCTTGTCGCTCTCCGCGCGGCTCATCGCCTTGTCCGCGGGGATGACCATCGCCTTGACGATGCCCTTGTTCTGCACCGCCTCGAACATCATGGGCACGCCGCCGCCCTCGCCGTGCTCGCGAATCAGGTCCGTGAGCACCGTGTGCTCCAGTCCGAAGCGCAGGTCCGGCTTGTCGTTGCCGTACTTGGCCATGGACTCGTAGAAGTCCATCCGCATGAAGGGCGTGGGGATGTCGATGCCGAGCACCTCGCCCCACAGCTTCTTCAGCAGGCCCTCGATGATGGTGAAGATGTCGTCCTGGTTGACGAAGCTCATCTCCACGTCGATCTGCGTGAACTCGGGCTGCCGGTCCACGCGCAGGTCCTCGTCACGGAAGCACTTGACGATCTGGAAGTACCGGTCGAAGCCGGCCACCATGAAGAGCTGCTTGTAGAGCTGCGGGCTCTCCGCGAGCGCGTAGAACTTGCCCGCGTTCATCCGGCTGGGGACCAGGAAGTTGCGCGCGCCGCCGGGCGTGTACTTGCCCATGAACGGCGTCTCCAGCTCCAGGAAGCCGTTGCCCACCATGTACGAGCGCGTCAGCGCGTTCATCTTCGAGCGCGTCATCAGCGACTTCTGCAGCGGCGCCCGGCGCAGGTCCAGGTAGCGGTGCGCCAGCCGCTTCTCCTCCGAGGTGTCGATGTTGTCCTCGATGGGGAACGGCGTCGGCTCCGAGCGGTTGAAGATGGTCAGGTCGGTCGCCTTGACCTCGATTTCACCCGTCTTCATCTTCGGATTCACATTCTTGCCGCGCGACACCACCTTGCCACGCACGCCGACGCAGAACTCCAGCCGCAGGCTGCCCGCCAGCGTGTGCGCCTCCGCGGCATCCGGCTCGAACACCACCTGGGTGAGCCCCTCCCGGTCTCGCAGGTCGATGAAGACCGCGCCGCCGTGGTCTCGGCGGTTGTGCACCCAGCCGAAGAGGACGACCTCCTCGCCGACATTGGCGCCGGTGAGCTGGCCGCAATTGTGGGTACGCTTGACCTCGGAGATGAACGGGACCGCCATGGACAAGACCGCCTGCTGGGTTCGGAGGATGGGAAAGCGCGGCACCATACGGATCGTGGAAACGATGCGTCAAGGAATCCGCGCGGGCCTGACTGCTCTCAAACGGTCGGTTTTCGTGGCGCTTCCTGACGCGCATCCTGCCTGCCAGCCCGCCCCGCAACTTCCGGCCGCCTCGCGGGTTGTTCACCGGATGCAGGGGGAGCCCCGCCTCGCGTTCCGCCCCACCGGCCGGCTGGCCCGGGGGCTCGCCGTGCTCATGTTCGCCGCCACGGTGCTGGCGGCAGCGCCGGCGCGCGCGGGGGCCGGCGACGTCACCGCGTCGACGGAGGTCAGCGCGGGCCGGGACTTCCGCGCCTGGAGCCTGCTGGGCGACGTGGAGCTGCGCGACGACGCCACCTTCCTCACGGTGGGCTACACCGTCGCCCGTCCGGAGAAGGGCACCGCGCCCACCCACCAGCTCGCCCTGGGCGTGGACCAGGCGCTGGGGGACCACTGGCTGGTGTCCGCCTCGGCGAGCGTGGGGCTGCCCAAGAGCACGCACGTCGTCGTTGCACCCGCGCGGCCGAGGCTCGGCCTGCCCGGCCTGGATGCGCGCACCGGCTACTCCAGCCAGGCCCTGCTGCTGTCGGCCGCGTATGACTCGGCGGGTTTCTCCGGCGTGGAGTACGGCCTGGACGCAGGCGTCTCGCTCACCCGCTACCCGCTGAGCCGCGAGCTGTTCCTCGCCAACCGCGCCGGGGAAGCGCCGCTCTACGCCCGCGAGGAGCTGCTCTGGATTGCCCGGCCCTCGCTGGGCGCCCGCGTGCTCCTGGGCCTGCGCTGGGAGCTGGGCCTGCGCGCCGGCCTCACCCTGTACAGCGACGACCCGCTCTCCGCCGGCCAGTTCACCGACGCGGAGGTGGCGGAGCTGGCGCGCCGCTTCGAGAGCGCCGTGGAGGCCCGCCGCGCCCTCTTGGGCCTGCGCGAACGCATCAACCGGGACCTGGGCTCCGGGCTGGCGCGCCGGGTGTCGGACGTCAACGCCACCACCGGCATCCCCACCGCCCCCTCCCGCTTCGACCTCAAGCCCTCGCTCACCTGGCGCCCCCACCCCGCCGTCCGGGGGCAGCTGTCCTACGCCTTCACGCGCTACGTGCCCGGAGAGGGCCTGTCCCACGTCCTGGCCACCCGCTGGACGGTGCGCCTGGGCGCGCCGGTGCGCGTGTGGGCGTCGGTGGCAGTGCAGCAGGACCACCTGGGGGGCCAGGACGGGAGCGAGGCGGAAGAGCCCTCCCGGGTCCGTTCCGGGCTGGTGACGGTCGGGGGGGAATACACGTTCTGAGCGGTCCGGAGTAAAACGGCGTCATGCTCCGAACAGTCATTGCCGCCACCGCCGTGCTGGGCCTGGGCGTCGGCTGCGCGCCCGAATCGAGCGCACCCGTCAAGGTCAGCGCCCTGGTGCTCAACAGCAACGGCGAGTACGCCCCTCAAGAGGTCGAGCTCAAGACGATCTCCGACATCGTCGGCCTCAACGGCTCCGTGGCCGACTTCCGGGGAGGCGCCCGCATCGTCTTCGACTCGCAAGACCAGGACCTCGCCACCGCTCGCACGCCCGAGGCCATCGCCGCCGCCCTCTTGAAGGAGGAGGGCTACGACGTCAGCGCCAGCTACATCGACCAGGGCGGCGTCCTGTGGCCGGCGGACTTCCACACCTGGAACATGGTGACGGCGTACTACAACCTCGAGCGCGCCTTCGACTACTTCCAGAACGTGGGCAACGTCCCGGCGGCCGACTTCAAGAAGCCCGTCACGACGTACTACTTCCCCGAGTTCGTCATCGCGGACGTGGACAAGGACCCGCTGCTCGACAACGCCCTCTACTTCTCGTTGATGGAGTCGTTCATGGTGCTGCCGTTCGACAAGCTCCAGCGCGCGCCCCTGGCCATCAACGCCGGCATCATCGCCCACGAGTACTCGCACCGCGTCTTCAACCTGAAGGCCTACGGCGGCAGCCCCATCCCGGAGGCGCTGTCCTTCTGGTCGTCCTCGGCGGGCCCCAGCCCGGGCGCCAACATCCTCAAGGCCTTCGACGAGGGCCTGGCGGACTACCACGCCTACGGCAGCACCTGCCGCTCCACCAAGGGGTGTGACGCGAAGTTCTTCTCCACGTCCTTCCACGGCGAGACGTACGGGCAGATCACCACCAACCGGGACTTGTCCAACACCAGCCGCTGCATGACGTCCGCCCTGCGCGAGCAGCTGCGGGTCATGAACCTGGGCGAGTTCAGCGGCGCCGGCAAGGAGTACGAGGTCGGCACCCTGCTCGCCAGCGCGCTCTACCAGGCGGGGGAGAACACCGGCCAGCGCGAGGTGCTCATCCGCTCCATCGTCGCCGCCTACAACGACGAGGACCCGAAGAAGCCCGGCCTCTTCCAGCTCGCGAAGAACAACCTGTCGGACCAGACGAAGTTCACCCTGGCCGTGGCCGCGGGCGCCATCATCACCCACATCACGGACCTGCGCCTGAAGGAGGCCGTCTGCAACGAGCTGATGGACCACCTGCAGATTCCCCGCGAGCAGCTCGTGGGCACCGACCCCAACATGTGCCCGGCCAGCGCCAACGGCGGTACCCAGTGCACCCTGCTGCCCCCCGAAGAATGAGGACCCACCCCGTGAAGACCTGGCTCGTACGCTGCCTCCTGGGCGGCCTCATTCTTTCCACCCCCGCCCTGGCGCAGGACGAAGACGAAGACCCCTACGCCACCCCGGACGAGGAGTCCTCCCGCTCCAGCGACGACGACTACAACCGCCCGGAGCCCGTGGACCAGACGGACGAGTTCCGCGAGGTGTCCGAGCAGGAGGGCGAGGACGGCGACTTCCAGCGCATGTCCGGTCTGGATGACCCGAACCTGGGCGTGGCCGTGGAGCTCATCGCCGGCGCCCTGCTGGTGGACAGCTCCCGCGGCGAGTTCTCCGACAACCTCCTGGGGCTCGGCGTGCGCGCCACCTGGGAGTTCGGCCGCATCCTCGACAACGAGGCACTGCGCGAGGCCCTGTGGGCCGACCTCCGGTGGACCTACGGCGGCCTCAGCGACGGCACCGCGTTCATCTCCGGCGACACCAGCCTCCACTACTTCACCATCGCCCCGGCCTATGAGCTGAAGCTCGGCAAGTCCGACTTCGGCTTCTTCGCCCAGGCGGGTGGCGGCCTCGCCTACCAGGCCACCTCCATCACCGTGGACGCGGACGTGACGAAGGTGAACGGCCTCAAGCCCGTGCTCCAGGGCGGCGTGGGCTTCCGAGGCCGCCCCAGGCTGACGTCCAGCGGCAACCTCCGCCTCGCCTTCCGCGTGGAGGCCCTCGCCTTCCGCCGCGGCTACATGAACGACTTCTTCCTCGGCGGCAGCCTCGGCACCGCCTTCTGAAGAACACTCCGCGCGCGCCGCCCCTGCCCTTCAGGGTGGGGGCGGCACCGGAAAAAACTCCACCCTTCCATCCTCCCCAGCCCCTCGGCTCCTTGCTGTCCCAAGGAGGTGGGGACTGGCACGCCTCCTGCTGAGTGGCAACCTTCGGGTGGGGGTTTCAGCCCCCTGGGGGTCGGGAGGCGAGTGATGAAGGGCGTGCAGCAGGGACAGGGGCGGCACTTGGATCCCGTGTGTGGGAAGGAATTGGACACACCGGAGGGACAGCCCACCGCGGAGTACAAGAAGCGCCGGTACTTCTTCTGCTCGGAGCGGTGCCGTCACACCTTCGAGCGGCAGGCGGAGCGCTTCCGCTTCAACGAGCTGGCCCGCGTCGGCGCGCTGATGACGCCGGGCCGGGTGCGCTGGGGGATTGCGTAGCCCCGGCGCGCCTCATGCAGCCCTGCGCAGGTCCTTGAGGCGCAGCGACAGCTTGCGCTGGCCCCGGAAGGTGTCGAAGCCGGCCTGGAAGGCCAGGTCCACCGGGCCCTCGACGAGCGTCACCCGGTCCGCCATGCCGAAGCCGATGGCATCCAGCTCCGGCGCGTCCGCGAGCGCCAGCTTGAGGTGGCCGTTGCCGCTGCCCGACTTGGACTGCAGCACGCGGGGGCGGGCCACCTGACGGCGCAGCACCAGCACCGGCTCCGGGTTGCCCTGGCCGAAGGGCCCCAGGCGCTGGAGCGACTCCACCGCGCTGGCGTCCAGCTCGTGCGGGTGCACCACCGCGTCCACCTTGCAGCGGGGGATGAGGTCCTCGGGCGAGAGGCGCTGGAGGGCAATCTTCTCGAAGGCCTCCCGGAAGGCGGGCAGCCGGTCCGCGTCCACGGTGAGGCCGGCGGCGTGCTTGTGGCCGCCGAACTTCGACAGCAGCTCCGAGCAGCCGCTGAGCGCGTCGTAGAGGTGGAAGGCCTCGATGCTGCGCGCGGAGCCCTTCCCCACCCCGTCCTTCACGCCCACCATGACGGTGGGCCGGTAGTAGCGCTCCACCACGCGCGAGGCGACGATGCCGATGACGCCCGGGTGCCAGCCCTCGTCGTAGAGGACGAAGCCGCGCGCGTCCTTGCGCTCCTCGGCCTGGGCCAGCGCCTGCGTGAGGATGCTGCTCTCGATTCCCTGGCGCTCCGCGTTGGCCCGGTCCAGCACCTGCGCCAGCGAGCGCGCCGTCTCCGGCGACTCCGAGCAGAGCAGCTGGAGGCCCAGCGACGCGTCATGCAGGCGGCCCGCGGCGTTGATGCGGGGCCCGAGGCGGAAGCCCACCTGGCCCGCGGTGACGGAGGCGTCGGGGTCCATGCCCGCCACCTCCTTGAGGGCCCTCACGCCCGGCCGGCGGCCGGCGCCCAGCTCCAGGAGGCCATGGGACACCAGGATGCGGTTGGCGCCGGTGAGGGGCACCACGTCCGCCACGGTGGCCAGCGCGACCAGGTCCATCATCGACCGGAGGTTGGGCTCCTTGCGGGTGGCGAAGAAGCCGTCGTCGCGCAGCCGCTTGCGCAGGCCCATGCAGAAGTTGAAGGCCACGCCCGCGGCGCACAGCGCCTTGGTGGGGTACTCACAGCCGGGCTGGTGCGGGTTGAGCACCGCCACCGCCGGAGGCAGCGTGGGCGGCACCGTGTGGTGGTCCACCACCACCACGTCCAGGCCCAGCTCCTTCGCGCGGGTGATTTCCGCCACGGAGGTGATGCCGCAGTCCAGCGTCACCAGCACCCGCGTGCCGTCCGCGGCGATGCGCTCCACCGCGGCCAGGTTGAGGCCGTAGCCCTCGTCCAGGCGGTGGGGAATGTACGTGGCGGGAGGCGCGCCCAGTTCCTTGAGGAACAGGTAGAGCAGCGAGGTGGAGCACACCCCATCCACGTCGTAGTCCCCGTAGAGGGTGACCTTCTCCCGCGTGCGCAGCGCGCGCGTCAGCCGCTCCACCGCGGCGGGCATCCCCTTCATCCGGAACGGGTCCGGCAGGTCCGCCAGCTTGTCGGACAGGAACGCGGAGGCCGCCTCCGGGGTGCGGTAGCCACGGTGCAGCAGCACCTTCGCCGCGAGCGGATGGAGCGACAGCTCCCCGGCCAGGGACGCCACCTCCTCGTCGACCACGTCTGGAAGCAACCACCGCACGCGCAGCACCCCTCTCGGCCCCTCCCTGGTGGGGAGGTCGCCGGGACGAATTCTTGACAAGGAGACAGTACCTCAGACGTCTGACGAGGGAAGGTCAACCTTGGGCACGACACTTCCCTTCCTGAACGGAGGTTCAGGCATGCGCCCGTCCGTTCGCCTGCTCTCGAGGGGCATGGCGGACAGCCGGTGCACAGCTTGAGCCGCACACCACCTGACAGGAGGATGGAATGTTTGGACGAGGCATCTGGACGGGTGCGCTGCTCATGTCCCTGGCCGCGGCGGGCACCGCGTCCGCGCAGGAACGCAAGGAGGGCAAGCGGGGAGACGTCAACGTGTTCCTCCGTGGCGGTGTGGGCGACTACACCGGAGGGCTGGGTGACGTGACGAGCACCGGGCCCGCCTGGGGCGTGACGCTCAACGTGCAGCCCACGACCTTCCTCGGCTTCGAGCTGGGCTACGAGGGCTCGCAGAACGGGCTGGATGACGTCCGCCTGCTGGAGGAGCCCTCGCTCGTGCGCCAGGGCGGCAGCGCGCTGCTGAAGCTCTCTCCGCCCTTCCTCACGGCCATCCGCCCCTTCGTGGGCGCGGGCCTGGGCATCTCCTACGTGGACGTGCGCGGCGCGGCGGCGGACCTCTACGGCTCGGACACCATGCAGGAGGTGCCGCTGGCGGCTGGCGTGGAGTTCAACAGCGGCGCCCTCACCGCGGGCTTCCGGACCACCTACCGTGTCCTCCTCAACGAGGGCTTCGCCGAGGTGCCCGTGGACGCCGATGACGACGATGGCGGCCTGCTGGACGCATCCCTCACGCTGGGCGCGCGCTTCTGACGTGACGCGCGGCTGGCGCTGAAAACACCGAGGGCCCTGACTCCCCACTCGTGGGAGCACAGGGCCCTCGTCGTGTCTCACGTGCCTCCCGCCGGGGAGGCGCGAGCGTCACGCCACCTTGGGCTGCTGGTTGTCGATACCGCCACCCGCGCGGGCCGCCTTCGCCGCGGCGCGCTCGTCCAGCCAGATGGTCAGCGGGCTGGCGATGTAGATGGTCGAGTACACACCGACGACGATGCCCACCAGCATGGCGGCGGCGAAGTCGAAGATTTCCCCCACACCGAAGATGAGCAGGCCGATGAGCGACAGCGCCGTCGTGGTGGAGGTGAGGATGGTGCGGCCCAGCGTGTCGTTGACCGCGATGTTGATGACCTCCGCGAAGGGCTTGCCCTTGAACTTGGCCATGTCCTCACGGATGCGGTCGTAGATGACGATGGTGTCGTTCACCGAGTAGCCGACGACGGTCAGCAGCGCGGCGATGGCCGTCAGGTTGAACTCGCGCCGCGTCACCAGGTAGTAGCCGGCGACCATGATGACGTCGTGGACCATGGCCAGCAGCGCGCCCGGGCCGAACTTGAAGTCGAAGCGGAACGCCACGTAGATGAGGATGGCGACCATGGAGTACAGCAGGGCCATGATGCCGCGGTTGCGCAGCTGCTTGCCCACCTGGGGGCCCACGTAGTCCACGCGGCGCTGCTCGAAGTCCGGCTGCGCCTGGCCCTGGTTGAGCGCCTCGTTCACCTTGTCCGCCATGCCGCTGGCGACGACCTGGTAGTCGAAGCCGCCGCTCTGGGACTCCCCCAGCTCGCGGACCTCCTGCACGCCGGTGCCGCTGCCCACCACCGCCTTCTTGATGGCGTCGGGCGCCAGCGCGGTGTTGGCGCGCAGGTTGATGATGCCGTTGGCCAGGTCCGAGTTGACGCTGCGCACACTGCCCAGCCCCTCGATGGCCGCCTTCGCCTTGGCCGCGTTCTCCTCGTTGAGCTGCGTGACGCCGCCCATGCGGATGAGGAACGCGTTCTCCGACGCGCCGCCGATGTTCTGCACACTGACGTCCTGGAGCCCGCCCTTCTGGGCGCGCTCGCGGACCTGCTCCGCGGTGATGTCGTGGTTGAACTTCACCTCGACCACCGTGCCGCCGGCGAAGTCCACGCCCAGGTTGAACCCGAACGCGGCGATGCCGATGATGATGAGCAGGTTGATGACGGTGGACAGGAACACGGCCGGCTTGCGCTTGCCGATGAAGTCGATGTTCGTCTTGTTCTTGAGAATCTGCATGGCGGTTCGTTCCC
The DNA here is from genome assembly GCF_024198175.1 of Pyxidicoccus xibeiensis. Taxonomy (NCBI): domain Bacteria; kingdom Pseudomonadati; phylum Myxococcota; class Myxococcia; order Myxococcales; family Myxococcaceae; genus Pyxidicoccus; species Pyxidicoccus xibeiensis. Next base: position 14,147 of record NZ_JAJVKV010000029.1, on the reverse strand, counting down.
GTGCTCGGCCGATTAGACCGACACCGTCTGCGCGTTACGACCGTGGACGAAGTACGTCATGATGGTGCGCGTCACCACGATGGACGTGAAGAGCGAGGCCAGCAGGCCCACGATGAGCGTGGTGGCGAAGCCACGAATCGGCCCGGTGCCCGTGAAGAACAGGATGAACGCGGCGATGAGCGCCGTCACGTGCGAGTCGAAGATGGTCCAGAACGCGCGGTCATAGCCCTGGTCCACCGCCGCCCGCGCCGTCTTGCCGTGGCCGAGCTCCTCGCGGATGCGCTCGTTGATGAGCACGTTGGCGTCCACCGCCACACCCAGCGTCAGCACGAAGCCGGCGATGCCCGGCAGCGTCAGCGTGGCGTTGAAGAACGCCAGCCCCGCCAGGATGAGCAGGCCGTTGAGCACCAGCGCGAGGTTCGCGATCATGCCCGAGCGCTTGTAGTAGACGGCCATGAAGAGCAGGACGAGCCCCAGGCCGACGATGGCCGCCAGGCTGCCCTTCTTGATGAGCTCGTCACCCAGGCTGGCGCCCACCTGACGAATCTCACCCACCGTCACCGGCGCCGGCAGCGCGCCCGCCTTCAGCACCAGCGCCAGCGTCTGCGCCTCGCCCAGCCACTCCTCGAACGACCGCGCGCCCATGCGGCCCATGGTGATGCGGGCCCGGCCGCCGCCAATCTTCTCGTTGATGTTCGGCGCCGTGTGGACGCTGTCGTCCAGGACGATGGCCATCCGGCGGCCCACGCCCGCCTCGGTCAGCTTCTCGAACTCGCGCGCGCCCGCCGGGTCGAACGACAGGTTCACCTCGGGCTCGTTGAGCTGGCTGAGGGACGCGTCCGCGCCGGACAGGCTCTCGCCGGTCAGCGGCACGTTCGTCTCCACCAGGTAGCTGCGGTAGGACGCGCACTCGTTCTTCTTCACCGGGTTGGCGATGCACTCGGTGAGCACCTCGCGGTTGGCGGGCGTCTTGTCCTTGGCGTAGGCCAGCAGCGCCTCGCGCGACGGGGACTCCAGCTGCGGGAAGCCGCCCTCCTCCGTCAGGGTGATGTTGCTGCCCTGCGGCGGCGGCGTCGTCTGCAGCATCTGCGCGAAGAACTGCGGGTTGCTGTCGTCCACCATCCGGAACTCGAGCTGCGCGGTGGTGCCCACCAGTTCCTTGGCCTGCTCCGGGTTGCTGCGGCCCGGCAGCGAAATCTGGATGGAGTCGGTGCCCAGCTTGCGCACGTCCACTTCCGCCACGCCCCACTTGTCGATGCGGCGGCGGATGACGAGCATCGCCTGGTTGACCGCGTCCTCGCGGAAGAAGTTCGCCTGGCCCTCGTCCAGCTCGAGCACCAGCGTGCCGCCCTCGCGGCCCACGCGCTTGAAGTCCGTGAAGGTGGCGACGACCTCCTTCTCGATGGCGTCCATCGTCGCCGGGTCCTTGGCCGTCAGCGAGAGCCGGAGCTGCTCCGGGTCCGTGTCGGCGGTGACCTCACCCAGCTTCTTGTCGTTGATGTAGCCGGTGATCTGCTGCGCGCGGCGCTCGGTGCGCTTCTGGAGGGCCGTCTTGGTGTCGACGCGCATCACCATGTGGATGCCGCCCTGCAGGTCCAGCCCCAGGTTGAGGCGGTACTTCGCGGGGGGCGACCCCGGGGGCATCGCCGCTTCGATGGCGGCCAGGTCGTTGCGCTTGTCCCGGTCCATCCGCACCAGCGAATAGTAGGTCGGGATGAGGAACCAGATGGTCCCCAGCGTCACCGCGACAATGAGTCCGAACTTCCACCACCAGCCGCGGTTCATGACTTGTCCTCCTTCTTCGCTTCGGCGGCCGCCGCAGGGGCGCCTTCCACCACAGTGCCCTTGGCGCTGATGGCGGTCTTGAGCACGCGGAGGCGCACGCCGCTGGCCACTTCCAGCGTCACCGTGCGCTCATCCACCTGGTGGATCTTCCCGAGGAGTCCACCCGTGGTGACGACCTCATCACCCTTCTTCAGCGCACCGAGCAGCGCCCGGTGCTCCTTCAGTTGCTTCTGCTGCGGGCGAATCATCACGAAGTACATGATGCCCACGAGCACGACCAGGAAACCCAGGGTGCCCAGCGGGTTACCGCTACCGCCGGCCTGCGCCAGAATCAGAAAGCTCTCAGCCACAAACTGCCTCGTCGGTTGAGGAAGGCACGAGATGGGCGGCCCCCCACACTGCCCGAGGAACCCATCCGAAAGGGGGCCCTCTTAGCAAGGGGCTCCCATGTGAGCAAGTGAACGCGGGAACCCGTGCAAACCCGTCGGCCGCTCAGCGGCCACGGGTCCGTTCGGTTTCCTGGGCCCGGGCACGCTCCCGGAACTCCCGGGCGAAGGTGGCGAACCGGTCCTCCGACACCGCGCGTCGGACTTCTGCCATCAACCCCAGGAAGTAGGCGAGGTTGTGGATGGTGTTGAGCCGCATGGCCAGCAGCTCCTGCGCGGCGAAGAGGTGCCGGAGGTAGGCCCTGCTGAAATTGCGGCAGGTGTAGCAGTTGCACGCAGGGTCCACCGGGCGAGGATCCCGGGCGTAGGCCGCGTTGCGGATGACGAGCTTGCCCTCCGAGGTGAAGAGCAGGCCGTTGCGTGCGCAGCGGGTGGGCAGCACGCAGTCGAACATGTCGACGCCGTGCTCCACGCAGGTGACGAGGTCCACGGGGGTGCCCACGCCCATGAGGTAGCGGGGCTTGTCGCGGGGGAGCAGGGGCGCGGAGAAGGCGACGCCGGCATGCATGGCCTCGGGGGCCTCGCCCACCGAGTAGCCCCCCAGCGCGTAGCCGGGCAGGTCCACCGCGCACACCTCCTCGGCGTGGCGCTTGCGGAGGTCCTCGTGGAGGCCGCCCTGGACGATGCCGAAGAGGGAGGAGCGCTCGCGGCTCCACGCCTTCACGCAGCGGTGCAGCCAGCGGGTGGTGCGCGCCAGGGAGGCCTCCAGGTAGGGGCGGTCCTCGGTGGAGGGCGGGCACTCGTCGAAGGCCATGATGACGTCGGCGCCCAGGGTCTCCTGGATGTCGATGGAGCGCTCCGGCGTCAGGAAGTGCCGCGCGCCATCCAGGTGCGACTGGAAGGTGGCCCCCTCCTCCGTGATTTTCCGCTTCTCGGAGAGGCTGAAGACCTGGAACCCGCCGCTGTCGGTGAGCATGGGCCGGTTCCAGGAGACGAAGCGGTGCAGGCCGCCCAGCTCTCCCACCAGCGCCTCTCCGGGGCGGAGCATGAGGTGGTAGGTGTTGCCGAGGATGATCTGCGCGTCGAGTGTGACGAGGTCATCCGGCCCCACGCCCTTGACGCTGCCCACGGTGCCCACGGGCATGAAGATGGGCGTCTCCACGGGCCCGTGGGGGGTGTGCAGCCGGCCCCGCCGCGCCTTGGTGCCCGTGTCCTCGTGGAGCAGCTCGAAGCGCACCAGTCCCGGTGCCACCCGCGTGTCGCCCTTCTCCGTGCGCTGCCCTGCCTGCTGCTTGTCGTCCATGACGCTCACTCCGACACCAGCATGGCGTCGCCGTAACTGAAGAACCGGTAGCCCTCGCGGACCGCCTCCGCGTAGACGTCCAGCGTGCGCTCGCGGCCCAGCAGTGCGCTCACCAGCACCACCAGCGTGGAGCGCGGGAGGTGGAAGTTGGTCAGCAGCACGTCCACCTGGCGGAAGGTGAAGCCGGGGCGGATGAAGAGGGTGGTCTCCCCGGGCCCCTCGCGCAGCCGGCCCGTCCGTGGGTCCGTGGCGGACTCGAGGGTGCGCGCCACCGTGGTGCCCACCGCCACCACGCGGCGGCCCTCCGCGCGGGCCGCGTTCACCTCGCGCGCGGTGGCCTCGGGCACGGTGTAGCGCTCCGGGTGCATGTGGTGCTTGTCGAGGTCGTCCTCGCGCACCGGCAGGAAGGTGCCCGGCCCCACGTCCAGCGTCACGTGCGCGCGCCGCACGCCGCGCGCCTCCAGCGCCGAGAAGAGGGCCTCCGTGAAGTGCAGGCCCGCGGTGGGCGCGGCCACCGCCCCGGAGGCGCGCGCGTAGACGGTCTGGTAGCGCTCGGCGTCGGCGGCGTCGGGCTCGCGGGTGATGTAGGGCGGCAGCGGCAGGCGGCCGGCGGCCTCCAGCAGCGAGGCGAGCGAGGCCCCGGAGGGCGCGCTGAAGCGCACGCGGTACTCCCCTCCTCCGAGCGCCTCCAGCACCTCGGCCTCGAGGCCGCCGGCGAAGGTGAGGCGCTGCGCGGGCTTGAGGCCCTTGGAGGCCTGGCCCAGGCAGATCCAGTCGAGGGACTCGGGGGCACCGCCGAGCGCGGCCGAGGTGAGCGTGGTGGACGCGGCGGGCCGCACCACCAGCAGCTCCACCCGCCCCCCGGTGCCCGCCTTCTGGCCGAGCAGGCGCGCGGGGATGACGCGGGCATCATTGAGGACGAGCAGGTCGCCCGGCATCAGCAGCTCCGGCAGCTCGGTGAAGCGTCGGTGGGCGCGAGCACCGGTGGCGCGGCTGACGGTCATCAGGCGCGAGGCATCCCGCGCGGCCAGGGGAGCCTGGGCGATCTGGGCGTCGGGCAGCGCGAAGTCGTAGTCAGAGAGGCGGGACGACACGGGGGTGGCGCTTGTAGCAGCCCCCGCGCCGCCGCGGAAAGCGCGTCGACGGAGGGAGCATCAGTAGAGCTGCTGCAGCTCGGCCCCGGGGTAGTAGTGGGAGAGGATCTCCCCATGGGTCCGGCCCTTGTCGGCGAGGGCCTTGGCGCCCCACTGGCAGAGCCCGGCCCCGTGGCCATAGCCGCGTCCGGAGAACACATAACCGCGGTCGGTGCGATCCACGTCGAAGTCCAGGCTCTTGAGGCGCGTGTAGCCGAGCCGGCGCCGCAGCTCCACCCCGCCCATCGAGGCGCCGTCCCCGAGCGTGACGCGGGTGACGCGGCGGGTGGGCGTGCGGCCGGCCACGCGCAGGCCCTGAGCGGAGTGGCGGAGGGCGGACTTCACCTCGGCGTCGGACAGGGAGGCCTTCCAGCGGCTCGCGGGGAGCCTGCCGCAGGGGCAGTCGACGGGCTGGAGGTACGGCAGGTCCCGCTGGAGGGCGTCATGGCCGGACTCCGTGCGGCCGCCGCACGAGGCATGGAAGTAGGCCTCGATGGGCGCGAGCTCGTAGGTGAGGACCTGGCCGCGCGTGGCCTCCACGGCGGCGCGGGTGCGGGGGTCCTCGCGGTTGACGCCGCCGTACACCTGGTGGAGCACGCTGCTGCCCAGATGGAACGGGTTGCTGTACGCCTCCAGCTTCTTCTGGAGGGCATAGGTGCGGGCGGCAATGGCCTGGGCCTTGAGGGCCTCGGGCGGGAAGGACACGGGCATCTCGCTGCCGAGCACCGCGGCGAGGTAGTCCTCCAGGGGGATGACGTTGATGAGCTGGAGTCCATCGCGGTGGGGGCGCACCACCACGTCGCCGCGCACCTGGGCGCCGCCGGCCTTGAGGGGCTCCTCGCCCGGGACGCCGGAGTCGTCGGTGGCCTGGACACCGGCGCGGAAGCGCACGGAGTCGCCGACCACGGGCGCGCCATTGACCTCCAGCTTTCCGCCCCGGCGCCGGATGGCGGCCTGACCGGAGGGAATGGGGGTGAAGGCCGCGTCTTCGGTGTCGGGACCGAACGCGAGCCCGCGGCCGCTCACCTTCACGTCACCGCCAGCGTCCTCGATGGCGATGCGCAGGGTCTCCACGGCGAGCGCGCGCAGGGGGGCGAGCAGCAGCAGGACGAGCGCAACAGGTCGCAACATGGACGGGGAGTGTAGGGGCATGGGTGCAAGCCTCAAGAAAACGACCGGCGGATGGGACAGGATGCAGAGCCCGTGACGTCTCCCGAGCCCGACGCCCCCCGCCTGTCCCCCACGGTCCTCATCGCGGCCCTGCGAGCGATGGAGCCCCGCCCGTCCGCGCTGCTCAACCGCCGCCTGGTGGAGGGGCGCTCGCAGGAGGACTGCGCGACGTTCTACGGAGTGTCGACCTCGGCCATCTCGGTGCTGCTGCTGCGCGCGGCCGTGGTCCTGGCGCGCGACGTGGGGCTGCCCGCGCGTGAGCCGGCGGGGGACGACGAAGAGGCTGCCTGGGCGAGGATGCTGGCCGAAGCCCTGCTACGCGAGGACGCGCCGCTTCCCGCGGCGCTGGTGCCCGTGGCCGAGGTGTGCCGGAGGTTGCGAGCGGCAGGGCACGACGTGGCGGCAGGACTGGAGTTGGCGTCGCGAGAGGACGCGGCCTCACCGCACCGGCGCCGGGAGGAATGGCTGAGGCGGCTCGCGGTGGCCGCGCTGCTCGCCCTGACGGCGTACCTGTACCTGTCGCGGCCGGAGGAGCCCCCTCGCAGGCAGCGTCCTCCGGTCCGCTCGGCACCGGCCCCGCGGTGACGGCAGGACGCTCGCCTGGCAGGGCGCCCCGAGCCGTGCGGCTTCCACGGCAAGGCCCTTCCCTGGAGCCCCCCTGACCGGGTCCCCGGGTACGCGCCTTGCCCTCCGAAACGTGATGCCCTCACGCCACTCCCGTGGGCGGTGAGCTGTTGGGGCGCGCTGGACGGGACGGCGCGCGGGCGCATATGGGGGAGGGCATGCCTGCTCCCTCCCCTGCCCTGTGGATGCTCCTGGCCGGCCTGGCCCTCGCCGGCTGCGCGAAGAACGTGGACGGCCGTGTCGCCGGAGATGACGACGCGGCCATCGACTCGGCTTCCGCGCGGCTGGAGGAACTGAGCGCGCGCGTCCAGCAGGACGACCTGTCATGCACGGACCAGTGTGACGTGGCGGTGCGGACCTGCTCGGTGGCGGAGGAGCTGTGCGCGCTGGTGGACCGCCATCCGGACCGGGATGACCTTCCGCCGCGCTGTGCCCAGGGCCGCGAGCAGTGCTCCAGCGCGAAGGACGGCTGCACGCGCTGTGGCGGCTGAGCCGCGTCCATTCCCCACGCTCCACCGGTGCAGCCTGGGGAGTCCCGTGCTTAGATGGAGGGAGTCCCCACGGTCTCGACCGAGGCGCCCCGCCATGACCACCCGACTCCCATTGCTGCTGGCCGCTTCGTGGCTCGTCCTCCCGGGGCTCGCCCGCGCGGCGCAAGACGCCGAGCTGTCGCCGGAGAAGGTGGCGCAGATCCGCCGTGACGAGTCTCAGGCCCTGTCGAAGGTGAACGACGAGTTCGGCAACCGCAAGCCCTCGGAGATGAGCAACGAGGAGCGCGGAGAGGCCGTCGACAAGCAGCAGGCCGCCTCGGCGGCGGTGCTGGAGAAGCATGGCGTGTCGGCGAAGGACTACGCGCGCTACGAGGCGCGGATGACGCCCGAGGACAACGCCCGGGCGAAGGCCGAGGAGCAGCGGCTGCAGGAGCAGGCAGCCCAGGCCGCGAAGCCGCCCGAGCCCCCTGCCGCGCTGGCCCCCGAGGACATCCCCGTCCAGGAGGGCTTCAGCAACGAGAACCCGGTGGAGCTGGAGACCGTCGAGGGCGCCGGCCCCATCGTCGACGTCGGCCTCCCGGGAGAGGCTGGCGCCGCACCTGCCGCGGAGGTCGCCAGTGCGCAGAAGGAGCAGCCCGCGAAGCGGGCCCCCGCGCGCGCCAGCTCCCAGGGCATCAAGAGGAAGAAGTCGAAGCGGTAGAGGCGCGCGGCTCCGTGGGAGCCGCACCGCCGCCGCTCAGCCCTTACGGTACCGGTACTGCGGGGCCCGGGCCTGCCACACGTCATCGTAGGGGCAAGCGCAGTCCGTCTCTTCCGGCTCCGGGTACGCGTAGCGCTCGCCCTTGAAGTTGCGGAACACCGTCTCGTGCTCGCCGCGCTCGATGACGTAGTCCGGCTGGAGCGTCACCTTGCCGCCGCCCCCCGGAAGGTCCACCGCCAGGTGCGGCACGGCGAGCCCGGTGGTGTGCCCGCGGAGCTGCTCGAGGATTTCGAGGCCCTTGGAGATGGGCGTGCGCAGGTGCTCGCAGCCCTCGGCCACGTCCATCTGGTGCAGGTAGTACGGCCGCACGCGGCTGCGCAGCAGCACGTGCGACAGCTCCTTGATGATGCGCGCGTCCGAGTTGATCCGCCGCATCAGCACGGCCTGGTTCTCCACCGGCACGCCGTGGTCCACCAGGCGCTCGCACGCCTCACGCGCTTCTGGCGTCACTTCCTTCGGGTGGTTGAAGTGGGTGACGACGTAGACGGGCGCATGGCGCCGCAGGGTGCGGGCCAGCGCATCGGTGACGCGCATGGGCAGGCACACCGGGACGCGGGTGCCGATGCGAATCATCTCCACGTGGGGAATCTCGCTCAGGGGGCCGAGCAGCTCCTCCAGGCGGGGCTCGCTGAGCAGGAACGGGTCGCCTCCGGAGATGAGCACGTCGCGCACCTCGGGGTGGTTGCGCACGTACTCGATGCCCCGGCGCAGCTGCTCCTTGGACAGCTCCGCCACCCCGCCCTGGGTGATGCGGCGCCGCGTGCAGTGCCGGCAGTAGACCGAGCACGTGTCCAACGCGAGGAAGAGCACCCGGTCCGGATACTTGTGGACGATGCACTCCTCGGGGCGCGTCTTGTCCTCGCCGAGCGGGTCCGCCAGCTCGCCCGGACGGATGCGAGCCTCGGCCCTCACGGGGATGGACTGCATGCGCACCGGGCAGAACGGATGCTCCGGGTCGATGAGCGACAGGTAGTACGGGCTGATGCCGATACGGAACAGCGCGGACGTCTCCTGGACGCCGGCACGCTCATCGGGCGTCAGGGGCACGTAGCGTTCGAGCTGTTCCAGGCCTCGCACGGCGTGCCGCTGGTGCCACCGCCAGTCCGCCCACTCCGCGTCGGTGGCGGTGGGGAACAGGCGCTGGCGCCCCTCTGCGCTGAGAGAGGGGCGCGGCGCGGTGCCAGGCTCCGGCGGCCGGACCGCCGGTAGCGCCGAGGAGTCCATCACGCGGCCTTCTGCTGCTCCCGCCACCAGGCCTGGCCGGACTCCGGCAGGCTGTCGATGGGGTCGAAGTACTCGTACTTCCGGTCGAGCGCGTCGGGGTCGTTCGCCTCGATGCCCGTCCGGTAGTTCTTGGTCCAGTAGGAGATGCCGCGCTCGCGGTCGTACTCGGCTATCTGGTGCACCCAGCGCTTCCCGACGAAGGGCACGTCACAGACGATGCGCGGCGTGGCGAAGCCCGGCATGTAGCCCATGATGTCGTGCTGGAGCTTCTGCGCCTTGTCCACCGACAGCCGCCAGTGCTCGCTGTTGGGGATCATGTCGCACATGTAGAAGTAGTACGGCAGGATCTTCGCGTGGTCGAGCAGCGTGAAGCACAGGTCCAGCAGGGACTGCGCGCTGTCGTTCACCCCGCGCAGCAGCACGCCCTGGTTGCGCACGTCGCGGAAGCCCATGTCGAGCAGCTTGCGCACGGCCTTGCCCACCAGCGGCGTGAGCTGCGCGGCGTTGTTGACGTGCGTGTGCAACGCCAGGTCCACACCGCGCTCCACGGCCTTCTTCGCCAGCCGGTCCAGACCGGCCAGCACCGAGTCCTGGAGGAAGTGCTGCGGAATGGCCATCAGGCCCTTGGAGGCCAGGCGGATGTCCCGGATGTTGGGGATGTCCATCAGCGCGCTGACGAACGGCTCGAGCGACTGAATCGGCAGGTTGGCGATGTCACCGCCGGAGACCACCACGTCGCGCACCGTCGGCGTGCGGCGCAGGTAGTCGAGCATCTGCTCGTACCGCTCCTTCTGGCCGATGCCGAACTTGTGCTTCTGCACCTGGGGCACGTCATTGCCCACCAGGTCCATGCGGGTGCAGTGGCCGCAGTACTGCGGGCAGGTGGGCAGCATCTCCGCCAGCACCTTGGTGGGGTAGCGGTGCGTGAGGCCCTCCACCACCCACATGTCCTGCTCGTGGAGGCTGTCGCGGCTGGCCTTCGGGTGGTTGGTCCACTCGGTGAGCCGGTCCGCGAACGCCGGCAGCATGTAGCGCCGCACCGGGTCGTTCCACAGGTCCTGCTCGTTCATCGTGTTGAGCATCTGCGGCGGAAGCAGCAGCGACATGGTCGCGCGCTCACGCTGATCCCGCTCGATGCTCGCCGCGAGGTCCTCGGGCAGGAGCGGGCCGAGAGCGGCCTTCAGCTCCTTGAGGTTCTTGACGGTGTGCTTGCGCTGCCAGATGGCGCTCTCCCACTCCGCCGCCGTGACGTCCTTGTACCCGGGCAGGCGTCGCCAGTCGGGTTCCACGAACTCCTTGCGGAGCGGATAGGTGAACGGCTGTCGGGCGGGGCCAGTCTCAGCCTTGCCCCGGGTCTGGTTTGATTGCATGGCGCTTCACCTTGCTTTGTAGCGTCGCGGGCGAGGCGTCATACCGCGCCGGAGCCCCACTTCATCGAACAATCGAAGAGGGTGTCGGATGCCCGCCCCCTCACTCGATAGGCACGTTCAGCAGCTTGGCCACACCGTCCTCGGTGATGGCCACCACCACGGGCTTGGTCGTCTTGCCGTTGAGCTTGAAGGACACCTTCCGGTTCCCCACCGGCAGCATCAATGGGCTGCTGAGCGGAACAGGCGTCTGGCGGCCCGTCTTCTTGCCGTCCACGAGGATGTCCGCGCCAGCCGGCTTGGTGCTGCACGCGAACTTGCCCATCACCTTGCCCGGCTTGACCTTGGGAGTCGGCGGCGGCGGCGTGGGCCGGGGGGTCGGGCGCGGCGCGGGCTCGCGCACGATCTGCTCGGGCTCCTTCGTGAGCTCGAAGGCGACCTTCATCTCGTCGCGGCTGCCATCGGCCGTGAAGCGGCCCTCGTAGGTCTTGTAGCCGGCGCGCTTCGCGGTGAACCGGTACGTCTTGCCGACCTCCAGGCCCGCCATCCGCGCCTCCGGCGTGCGCCCCAGGCGCTTGCCGTTCACGACGATCTCCGCCTCTTCATCACCCTCGAAGATGGCAGCGACCTTCTTCGGCTCGGGAGGCGTCTCGGGCTCAGGCGCTGTCTCGGGCTCGGGGGTCTTCTCGGGCTCGCGGGGCTTCTGCGCCACGGTACCGGCCGGCTCACCCGCGCCGGGCTCCGTGTTGCCCGGAGACACGGTCGTCCCCGAGGGAGGGGTGTTCTCCGGGTCCTTGCCCGCCCCGGGCTGCTGGGTGCCAGGCTCGGTCTTGCCGGGAGCGACAGTGACCTGGCCCGCCCCGGGGCGCGTACCGGGCTCGGGCTGCTGGCCACCGGCGGGCTGCTCCGCCATGGGCTCGAGCATGAGCGACACGCCTTCGCGCTTGCCGGCGGCGACCTCCACCAGCTTCTCCTTGCGCTGATGGCCAGGAGCGGTGGCGACGACGCGGTACTGACCGGGGGCGAGCGACAGGAGCGTGTTGGGCTGGACCTCCTCGCCGTTCACCTCGATGCGTGCGCCATTGGCGGGGGACACCATGAAGGTGACCTCGCCTGCCGAGGGCGGACTGAGCGCCACCACGCCGATGGCGACCAGCACGAGCACGATGCCCGCCGCCGCGGCGAACAGGACCGGCTTGGGCAGGTTCTTCGCGACGAACGGCTTGCCCTTCGCGGGGACCTTGGCTTTGACCTTGGCCTTCGGGGCAGGCACGGGCTTCGCGCCCTTCTTCGCGGCCACGGGCGGGGCCACCGGCACGGAGCCGGTGACCTCTTCCTCCTGCTGATAATCCTGCTCGTCGTTCCGACGGGCGTCCTCATCGGCGTAGTCGTCAGGCCCGTCGCGACCGGAGAGCGCATCGTCTTGCGGCTCGTCGTAGGCCGGCTTCGCCTGCCGGGGCGGCTGCGCCCGCGGCTGGGCCCGGCTGCTCCTGCCGGCCACCGGAACGGGGATGTCGCCCGTGGCCTCTTCCTCATGCTCCTGTTCGGACCGGGAGCGGGAGGGAGGCGCGGTCGGCGCGGGGCCAATCATCGTGGCGCCCGCGTAGGCCTCTCCGTCATCGCTGCTGATGACGACCTGGGCCTTGGGGCCACTCTTGCCCTTCTTCGGCCCGGGCTCGGGAGGCGGGTCCCGGTAGTTGAAGGCGGAAGCCGTGCCGCCGCTCCCCGTCTGGATGGGGTTCTCCGAACGACCCGTGATGCTGTCGTCCACCACCACGCTGCTGTCCGCGATGCGCGTCTCGGGAGCGCGGAAGGTCTGCGTCGAGTCGACAATCTGCGTCTTGTCGGCGCCACCGCCGTCCATCTCCGCGAGCTCCTCGGCGGTGGGAGGCGGGATGTAGCCCGGAGCGGGCGCGGCGGGAGCGGTGGGCGCGCGGCCCGCAGGGGAGCCGGTCACCACCACCGCGGGGGGAGGGACCCGCTTGCTGACCTGCGAGGACGGCCGCGGCGGCGCGGGAGGCGGCACGGTGACGCCCGAGGTCTCGATCTGGTCCGGGCGCTCGATGCCAGCGTAGCGCTCCATCTTCTCCGACTCGCGGAGCATGTCCTCGGCAAAAGCCTCCTTCATGAAGGAGGACAGGTGCTTGGACGAGTAGATGGCATCGCCGGCCAGGAGGAACCGCATCAGGTCCTCGGCCAGGTCGGACGCCCACTGGTAGCGCTCCTCCGGCTCACGCGCGAGCGCCTTGAGGACGACCTTCTCCAGCCCCGGAGGGATGTTCGGGTTGAACTCGCGCGGCAGCGGGACGTCGGCGTTGCGCACCTTCTCGAGGGTGGAGAAGTCCGACTCGCCGACGAACAGCTTCTCGCCCGTGAGCATCTCGTACAGCAGCACGCCCACTGCGAAGATGTCGCTGCGCCGGTCGATGGGCATGCCCCGGACCTGCTCCGGGCTCATGTAGCCGAACTTGCCCTTCAGGATTCCGGCCTGCGTCTTCTGCGAGCGGTTGGCCGCCTTGGCGATGCCGAAGTCGATGACCTTGACCTCGCCCTCGTAGGAGATGAGGACGTTCTGCGGCGACACGTCACGGTGGATGATGTGCAGGTCCTGCCCGCGTGCGTCCTTCTTCCGGTGGGCGTAGTCCAGGCCGTCACACAGCTTGGAGATGATGAACACCGCCTGCGCGGTGGGCATGATCTCCTTGCGGCGACGGTAGCGCTCCAGGATGGTCCGCACGTCGCGCCCGGCGACGTACTCCATGGCGATGAAGTAGGCGTCCTCGTGCTTGCCGAGCTCGTGGATGTGCACGACGTTGGCGTGGTTCAGCTGAACGCTGATCCGCGCCTCGTCGATGAACATCGTGATGAACTCCTCGTCCTCGGCCATCGTCGGGAGGATCTTCTTGATGGCCAAGATGCGCTCGAAGCCCTCGACGCCGAAGGCCTTCGCGATGAACACCTCCGCCATGCCGCCGACGTTGACGCGCTCGAGGAGCAGATACTTCCCAAAAATGGTCGGCTTCTTCATCTCGTGGAGCAGTCCGGCGCCGGGGGGTGTGCACCGCGGCAGGCGGTGCTCAGACCGGGCGGAGGACTGGACTCTAGTCCCAGCCTGAACGGCGAGTCAAACTCGCACCCATGCCCGAATCCTCAACGAATCCGGCATCTTGAGCCCTACCCGACCCTGTGGGGAGCGACTCCGGAATCGGTGCCTCCACGACGCAAGGCAGCACGCTTTTCGAGGGGTCCAGCCGTCGCTGAAGTCATGGTGCCAGGCGCCCAGGAGAGGCTCGCAGGGCGGCCAGCATGACGAGGAGGCCTACCAGGTGCTGGGAAGGTGGAATGCCGCACTGCCGGCCACCAACTGACACCCGGGGCACCTGCGGCCCGAGGCGGTCGCCGGACTTGGCTGTCGAGACTTCACCGCCGAGCCTGGGGAGCGCGCCGCGTCAAGTCACCGCAGGCCAGCTACGAGTGCGACCATGACGCGTACGCAACCTCGCCCAGGTCCCGCCAGGCGGACGGGCGAGGCACCGGCAGTGAAGTCGCGCTGTGCGTCCCCAGCGCCGCACGAGCACCGGCGCGGCGCACGAGGGCCGAAGCGCCAAACACAGACATGCGGAAGCCTAGCTTGGTGTTGGAGCTCGCCCAGGCCGCCGAGACCCACCGACAGCTGGAAGGCCGGGGCACCGTCGGAAAAGTCATCCTGCGCGTCCCGTAGCGCCACCCGGGCCCCGGCGAGACGCACGGGCCCGCGGTGCCAAAGGCAGGCACGCGGAAAAAAGAAAACCCCCGGTACCCAGAAGGGTAACGGGGGTCTTCAAAAAGAATCCGGCAGCGACCTACTCTCCCACGCGGTTTCCCGCGGAGTACCATCGGCTCTGGAGGGCTTAACTTCCGTGTT
>NZ_JAJVKV010000028.1 GCF_024198175.1 Pyxidicoccus xibeiensis | reverse complement strand
GCGCCCGCGCCGCGGAGGCCGCCGAGCGCGCCGCGAACGCCGTGAGCGGCGCTGCCCCTGCCGCCGCCGCGCCCGCCGCGCCCGCGGAGCCGGCCACCGCCGCCGCCCCGGAAGCGAAGAAGGACGTCTGGGACGTCACCATCGGCGCGGGCCTCATCTCGCTGACGGGCAATGCCTCCACCTTCACGTTCAGCGGCCTGGCCAGCGCGCAGCGCAAGACGGAGAACTGGATATATGCCTTCAAGGCCTACAGCTCCTACGGCCGCAGCCGCCCGCCGGAGCTGGAGGGCGACGAGTCCCTCTCCGAGGTGGTGGCGCTCAACGCCGGCGCGGAGCTGCGCGGGGACCGCCGCTTCACCCAGGTGCTCAGCGGCTACCTGCTGGGCGCCGTGGAGACGGACCACGTGAAGAGCGTGGAGTCGCGCACCTCCGGCGAGGGCGGGCTCGGCGTGCTGTGGTGGGACGACAAGTCCCCGGAGGGCAAGGTGTCCTACCTGCGCACGGACGCCGCCTTCCGGTACGCCTACGAGACGCGCTTCCAGTACTACCCGGACCGGTTGGATTTGGAGGACGTGGACCTGGGCGGCCCCCGCTTCGGCGCGGTGTTCCGCTACGGCCTCTCCAAGAATGTCGTCTTCAAGGAGGACGTGGAGGTCATCATCAGCGTCATCGGCGACACGCGCGTGCTGGCCAACAGCCAGACGCAGCTGTCGGTGGGGCTGACGGAGGCCCTGTCGCTGGGCGCCAGCTTCCTCGTGAAGCACGACAGCGCGCCGCCCGCCGGGAAGGTGAACACCGACACCGCGCTGGCCCTCAACCTCGAAGTCGCCCTGTAGCCCGCAAAAGCAACGCGGCGCCGGGGAAGCTCCCTCGGCGCCGCGTGGGTGGGGCGGGGCGTTGAAGCCCCGTCCTGACTCAGTGTCCTTCGGACTGCTCCGTGGTGTCGGACTTCTTCAGCCCGCCACCGAAGCGGCCCTGCTGCGCGTTGGCGCCGATGTCGATGGCCTGCATGTCGCTGTACTGCGAGCCCGGCGGGTTGGACGGACGGAAGCGCGTGCCGAAGTCCAGCAGCGGAATCGCCAGCATCAGCAGCACGAAGATGATGGACACGCCGAAGACCAGGCGGTTGGCGCCGCGGTGCTCGGCCAGGTGCATGAAGTACAGCGTCACCAGCGTGCCCTTCGTCGTGGCGATGAGGAGCGCCAGCGCCAGACCGAAGCTCGGCAGGTGCATGGGGCCCGTCCAGACGGTGAGCGCCGTCAGCACCAGCAGCACGGCCCAGATGATCCAGTACTTGGCGGCACTGTGGTGCCCCCCACTCATGTTGTGCTCTTCCTGACGGGATTCGTTGGCAATGGCCATGGTCGGGGAGCCCTTCAGACGAGGTACAGCATCGGGAAGAGGAAGATCCACACCAGGTCGACGAGGTGCCAGTACATGCTGCCCAGCTCGACCATGGTGTAGTTGTTGGGGCCGAAGTCCGCCTTGCGCAGGGCGCGCACCATGGCGAACGTCAGGACAATCATGCCGATGATGACGTGCAGACCGTGCAGCGCCGTGGCGCAGAAGTACACCGTGAAGAACAGCGGTGCGCCCGGCATCTGGAGCTTGTCGTAGAAGTAGTACCGGCCCGGCAGCGTGCCGACCTCGAACTTGTGGTGGTACTCGAAGTACTTGATGACGAGGAAGCCCACGGCCATTGCCAGCGTGAGGGCAATCTGGATGGCCACCATCTTGTTCTGCCCCTCCTTCGCGTAGTGCACCGCGAGCGCCGCGGTGAGCGAGGAGGTGATGAGCACCACGGTGTTCACCGTGCCCATCGTCAGGTCCAGCGTGTCGCTGCTCGCCGCCCACGCCTCCGGGAAGAGGAAGCGGTAGCAGCCGTAGCAGATGAACAGGCCCGCGAAGAGCAGGATTTCAGTCGCCAGGAACAGCCACATGCCCAGGCGCGCGGCGTGGTTCTGCACCTCGAGCGAGGCGAAGTGCATGGCGAGCCGCGGAACGGGGGCGACCGGCCCCCCGGCGGCGGAGACACTAGACTGCATCGGGCACCTCGGCCTTCTTCGGATCCACGTAGAAGTGGGGCTCCTCGGGGTAGGTCGGCTGCGGACCCACGAAGTTGTGGGTCGGCGGCGGGGACTCGGTCAGCCACTCGTAGCCCTTGCTGCGCCACGGGTTCTTCCCGGCGGCCCGGCCGTACACCAGCGCGTACGTCAGGTAGCACGCGATGATGACGAAGCCGAACGCCAGCAGCGACGCGCCCGCGGTGGAGGCCACGTTGAGCGCCTGGAAGCGCTCCGGGTACTCGTAGTAGCGGCGCGGCATGCCGTTGTTGCCCACCAGGAACTGGGGGATGAACGTCGCGTTGAAGCCCAGGATGATGAGCGCCGCGGACACCAGCGCCCAGCCCTCGTGGTACATGCGGCCGAACATCTTCGGGAACCAGTAGTGGAGCGCGGCCAGGAAGGCCATGATGGTCGCTCCCACCATGATGAAGTGGAAGTGCGCCACCACGAAGTAGGTGTCGTGCCACGGGACGTCCAGCGACACCGTGCCCAGGGCGATGCCCGTCATGCCACCGAACACGGTGAAGAACAGGAAGCCGCAGAAGTAGGCAAAGGGCGTCTTGAAGTCCACGGCGCCCTTGTAGACGGTGCCCACCCAGTTGAAGACCTTGATGGCGGTGAACACGCCCACCAGCATGGTCAGCACGCCGAACAGGCCACCCACGAAGGTGGACTGGCCGGACACGAACATGTGGTGGCCCCAGGCGAAGAAGCCCACGAAGGCGATGCCGAGGCTGGAGTACGCCACCGCGCGGTAGCCGAAGATGTTCTTCCGGCTGAAGGCGGCCACGACTTCGCTCATCACCCCGAAGGCCGGCAGCACCATGATGTACACGGCCGGGTGGCTGTAGAACCAGAACAGGTGCTGGAAGAGGACCGGGTCACCGCCGCGGGCCGGGTCGAACATGCCGAAGCTGAACAGGTTCTCCACCGTCACCAGCACCAGCAGCAGGCCGATGACGGGCGTGGCCAGCACCTGGATGCAGCTGGTGGCGTAGATGGCCCACACGAACAGCGGCATCTTGAACCAGGTGATGCCCGGCGCCCGCATGGTGTGCGTGGTGACGATGAAGTTGATGCCCGTGACGATGGAGCTGAACCCGATGATGAACGCGCCGAAGAGCACCGGCGCCACGGTGGTCGTCGTGTGCGTGCTGTACGGCGTGTAGAACGTCCAGCCGGTGTCCAGGCCGCCGTTGAGCATGCCCCACAGCGCCAGCATGGCGCCGCCCAGGTAGATGTAGAGCGACAGGAGGTTCAGCCGGGGGAAGGCCACGTCCTTGGCGCCCAGCATCAGCGGCAGCATGAAGTTGCCGAAGACGGCGGGAATCGCCGGAATCATGAACAGGAAGATCATCACCAGGCCATGGAGCGTGAACGTACGGTTGTACGTCATCGCGTCCATGATGGTCGGGCCCGGGGTGAGCAGCTCCACCCGGATGAGCAGCGCGAAGATGCCGCCCACGAGGAAGAACAGCAGCACCCAGAACAGGAACATCAGCCCGATGCGCTTGTGGTCCACCGTCAGCAGCCACGACTTGATGGTGGTGCCGTCGACCAGGTAGCTCGGGTGGTGGTCGTGGTGCTCGTCGTGCGCGGGAGCCGCGCCCGGGGAGGCGATGCTACTGGATGGCGTCATAGGCGGGTCCCTCGGAGGCGCCCTCGCGAACGTTCGCGGTGCGCAGCGACTTGATGTACTCGACGATGGCGGCCGTCTCCGGGCCCTGCAGCTTGCCCTGGTAGGTCGGCATCACGTTCTGGTAGCCCGCCACCAGGTGGGCGCCCGGGTCCATCATCGACTGGGTGATGTAGGCCTCGTCCACGCGGATGTCCTGACCGTCATCGAGCTTCTCCACGCGGTCATACAGGCCCAGGAAGGTGGGGCCGATGTGCTGCGAGCCGTCCACCGAGTGGCACTTGAGGCACCCCTGCGTGCCCGCCAGCACCTGGCCCTGCTCCACCATGCGCGCCACCGGCGGCACCAGCGAGGTGTCCGCCAGTGCGTCCTGGCGGTCCTGGAGCCGGCCCCGGCGCTGCTCCTTCATCCAGACGTCGAACTCCTCCTCGGGGAGCACGACGACCTCGGCCAGCATCTTCGAGTGCGACAGGCCGCAGTACTCGGTGCACAGCACCTGGTACGTGCCCGGCTTGGTCGCCTCGAACCAGATCTGCGTGTAGCGCCCCGGCAGCGCGTCCATCTTGATGCGGAAGGCCGGCACGTAGAACGAGTGCAGCACGTCCCGGGAGGTAATCAGCAGGCGCACCGGACGGTTGGCCGGGACGTGAAGGACGTTCACGCCGTTGGGGCCCTCCGGGTACGCGAACTTCCACATCCACTGCTTGCCCATGACGTAGACGTCCATCGCGTCCTTGGGCGGCGTGGTGACCCAGGTGAAGTCCCGGAAGCCGATGCCGAACCACGCCAGGAAGAACACCAGCGGGACGGAGACGAAGAGGAACTCCGTCTTCAGCGTGGGGACCACGTATTCGGTCGCCTGGGCGGGGAGACGCCGGCGGTACCGGAAGAACATGAAGAGGGCCGCCAGGCCGACGCCCGCCGACATCACCATCGTCGTACCCACGACGAAGTGGTGCAGCAGGTCGACCCGCTCCGCGAACGTGGACGCGGCCTCTGGGAGGAACAGGATGTTGTTGAGAAGCTCGCTCATGCCGCCGCGCCTTTCTTCAGCTCGCGCCTCCAGAAATAGATCAGCATCGTCGCCAGGGCGCAGAACACCATCATCCCGCCCAGGCGGATGAACCCGAAGATGTAGAACCCATACCGCCGGGTGGCGGTGTCGTACTTGAAGCAGGACATGACAATCTGGTCGAAGCTGGTGCCCACGCGGCCCGCGGCCGCCTCCAGCAGGGCCAGCTTCATGTCCTTGGGAGGAAACGTCGCCCCGTACAGGTACCGGGAGATGCTGCCCTCCGGGGTGATGACATGCACCACCGCGGGGTGGGCGTACTGCTTCGTGCTCGCGTCATACGTGTACTTGAAGCCCAGCGTGTCCGCGAGCCGCTTGATTTCGGCGTCCGTCCCGGTGAGGAAGTGCCAGGGGGCCGTCTCCGGCTTGCCCATGGACTGGAGGTGGCGCCGCCTGCGCTCCAGGCTCTGCGCCGGGGTGTCCTCGGGGTCGATGCTGACCGTCACCGCCTCGTAGTCCTTGCCCAGCTCCAGCCCCAGCTCCCGCATGGCCTGCACCTGGGCGTTGAGGACCAGGTTACAGAGCATGGGGCAGTTGTAATACACCAGCGTCATCAGGGTGGGCTTCGTCTTGGACAGCACCTCGCCCAGCTTCACGTCCTTGCCCGCCGCGTCCACGAAGCGTCCGTCCAGCGGCAGCGCCTCGCCCAGGTGCTCCTGCACGTCCACGCCCTTCACCGGAGGCGGCAGGTCCTTCTGCGCCTCGATGATGGAGCGCGGCGTCTTGCCCGCGCCGGGCATGGCGGACGCCGGCAGCGAGGTGACGAGCACCAGGGCCACCGTCGTCAGGAAGCCCACGCGGGTGACGCGTGGGAGGATGTGGGAGAGGGCGGGCTTCATTGCAGGACGGCTCTTACGCGAGGGGGACGGCGGAAGCTACTGCCTCGGTGACGCAGGGGTGCCCGGTGCCGGGGCCGGCGTGGGGGCGGGCGCCGGGGGCGGGGGAGGCGGGTTGCGCCGCTCGGTGATGACGCGGTCCATGGCCTCCTTGAGGCCCAGGTGCGTCTTCACCCCGAGCTGGTCGCTCGAGCCGGCGCCGAGCGCCTGCTGCTGCTCGGCAATCTTGTCCTCCGCGTGCCAGTCCTGCTCGAACAGGCGCTGGTTGACGATGCCAATCTCGTACTGCCCGAGGGCCGCCGGCCGGGGCGGCGGGCCGTCCGGCTGGATGTCCTCCATGGTCCGGACCTGGATGCGCCAGGCCCAGAGGATGCCCACGGCGAAGATGACGAGCGCACCCACGCCGACGCCCACCACCTTGCCCATGACGAGGTGGTCTTCCTCGGCGGCCACGCCGTGCGCGCCGACGATGACGCGCGACTCGAGCTCCGACTGGGTCTTCTTCATGGCTGCACGTACCTCAGCGACTCGGCGATGTAGGGGTCCTTCACCGGCAGCGTGAAGCGGTTGCGGGCCTGCAGCAGCGCGAAGCCCACCGAGATGCCACCCACGCCGAGGAACGCCGTCACCAGCGTCCAGTGGAAGGTGGGGCCCTCGGCGCCCGTCAGCGCCGGCCAGATGAGCCAGTACAGGTCCACCGCGTGGATGAGGAGCAGGTAGACGGCGACCACCGCCAGCTTGCGCGGCTGCAGCTTCAGGTTGCGCGACAGCAGGATGAAGAAGGGCAGCACGAAGTGGCCGAAGAAGAGCGCAATGGACATCGGGCGCCACGGGCCGAAGATGCGCAGGCCGTACCAGGGCGCCTCTTCAGGGATGTTGGCAATCCACACCAGCATGAACTGGGAGAAGCCGATGTAGGCCCAGAACGCGGTGAAGGCGAGCATCAGCTTGCCCAGGTTGTGGAAGTGGTCCAGCTTCACGACGCTGCCGTAGAGGTCCTGGCCCTGGGCGTTGACGGTGACAATCGTCAGGACGCAGAAGGCGGCGAGGAAGCTGCCGGCGAAGTAATAGACGCCGAAGATGGTGGACTGCCAGAGCGGCGTGAGGCTCATCAGCCAGTCGAAAGAAGCGAAGGTGATGGTCAGCGCAAGGAACGGCAGCGAGCCCGGGGCGAAGCGCCGCTGCTTCACCGTGAGGTCCAGCCCCCCCTCGCTGTCCTGCTGCAGGCTCCACGAGCGCATGCGCCAGGACACGAAGGCCCACACGCCGAAGTAGATGGCCTGGCGGACGAAGAAGAAGGTGGGGTTGAGGTAGCCGTGCTGCTTGTGCGCCAGGTGCTCCCGCTCCAGGCCGGTGATGGCGTCGAACAGGGGCGAGCCCGGCCACCACGGGTACAGGTGCTTCACCATGGCCAGCAGGGGCAGGAACAGCAGGATGAAGATGGGGACCGAGGCGGCCGCCGTCTCCATGGTGCGGCGCAGGACGATGAGCCACTTCGCCTTGGCCGTGTGGAAGATGCAGACCATCAGCAGGAAGGCGACGCTGATGCCCACCCAGTAGCTGAAGGCCAGCAGGTAGCTGTGGGCCGCCTGCCCCTTGGCGTCCGTGGCGAAGTAGCCCGCCAGCGTGGCCAGCAGGCCCAGGGCGCCCAGGCCGAAGGCGGGCACCATCAGCTTCGGGGTGCCGGAGTAGCGGCCAATGTCCGACAGGCGCGCGGTGGTGACGGGGGGACTCATCGGTTCTCCTGCGGAACGGGCGCCTGCCCGTCCGTGCGGGTATTGCGAGCCGTCTGGAGGGCGCGCACGTAGGCGACCACGGCCCAGCGCTCACGCAGGTCCAGCTCACCCGAGAAGGACGGCATCACGCCGTAGCCCTCGTTGATGGCGGTGTAGAAGTGGCCGTCCGGCTTGCCCTGCAGCTCCAGCAGCGAGGGCGGCAGGCGCAGCGACATGTTCTCCGCGACGATGCTGTTGCCGTCGCCGAGCACGCCGTGGCACTGCGAGCAGACGATGTTGTACTTCTTCTGACCCAGCGTCAGCAGCTTCTCGTCCACCGCCACGGGGATGGTGGTGACGAGCTGCCCGTTGGCGCGGCCGGTGAGGGCGTTCATCCGCTGGGCGGGGTCCTTCAGCTCCGGCATCTTGTCGAAGCGCTCGCGCGGCACGGTGCCCGCGGGGGGCGTGCGCATGGCGCGGCCGTCCGCCCAGAAGTCGGAGGCCTCGTAGTACTCGTACTTCGACTGGGCCTCCATGCGCTGGAGGAACTCGGAGGGGACGTCACAGCCCGTGAGGGCGGCGAGTCCGGCGGCGGGGATGAGCCACCTCATTCGTTCTCTCCCGTGACGAGGGTCACCTGGGTGGCACCCAGGGACTTGAGCTGGTCCATGACGGCGTTGGCGTCCTGGCCCGTCGCCTGCGGCACGCTCAGCCAGTAGCCGTGCGTGGACGCGCTGCGGAAGGCGTCGGACTCGAAGACGGGGTGGTACGGCTGGGGCAGGCGGCTCAGCCCCAGCAGACCGAAGAAGATGCCGAAGGCGGCGAACAGCACGCTCAGCTCGAACGTGATGGGCACCCACGCGGGCAGCGACAGCAGCGGGCGGCCGCCGATGTTGAGCGGGTAGTCGATGGTGTTCATCCACGTCTGCATGGCGAGCGCCGTCACCAGGCCGGTGAGGCCGCCACACAGGGCGATGAAGGGCACGCGCGAGGGCGGCAGGCCCAGGGCCTCCGAGCCGCCATGCAGCGGGTACGGAGAGTACGTATCCATGCCCTGGAAGCCCTTCTCCCGCATCTGGCGGGTGGCATCCACGAGGCTGTCCGGCGTGGCGAACTCCGCCAGGACCCAGGAACTGAGGACAGTGGCTTCCATGGCTCTAGTGCGCTCCGTGGGTGTCGTGGCCGTTGTGGGCGGCGGCGTGCTTGAGCTCCAGCTGCAGCTCCTTCACTTCGCTCACCGCGACCGCGGGCACGAACTTCAGGAAGAGGAGGAACAGCGTGCCGAACAGGCCCAGCGTGCCGATGTAGATGGACCAGTCCACCCAGGTGGGCGCGTAGATGCCCCACGACGAGGGGAGGAAGTCCTGGCTGAGCGACGTGACGATGATGATGAACCGCTCACACCACATGCCGATGTTCACCATGATGGAGGCCACCCACATGATGGGGATGCTGGTGCGGCACTTCCGGAACCAGAAGATGTTCGGGGTGATGACGTTGCAGGCAATCATCAGCCAGTACACCCCGGCGTAGGGGCCGGTGGCGCGGTTCACGTAGAAGGTCCAGAGCTCGTACTGGTTCTGCGAGTACCAGGCGATGAAGTGCTCCATCATGTACCCGTAGGACACGATGAGGCCCGTCGCGAGGATGACCTTGTTCATGTTCTCCAGGTGCCGGTCCGTAATCACGTCCCGCAGACCCAGGTACTTGCGCGCGGGGACGATGAGCGTAATCACCATCGCGAAGCCGCTGAACACGGCGCCCGCCACGAAGTAGGGCGGGAAGATGGTGGCGTGCCAGCCGGGCAGCAGCGAGACGGCGAAGTCGAAGGAAACGATGGTGTGCACCGACACCACCAGCGGCGTGGAGAGGCCGGCCAGCAGCAGGTACGCAATCTTGTAGTTGTGCCAGTGCCGCCCGGAGCCGCGCCAGCCGAGCGCGAACAGGCCGTAGATGACCCGCTGCGCCTTCGTCTTGGACGAGTCACGCAGCGCCGCCAGGTCCGGGATGAGGCCCACGAACCAGAACAGCGCGGACACCGTGAGGTACGTGGAGATGGCGAACACGTCCCACACCAGCGGGGAGCGGAACTGCGGCCACGCGCCCAGGGTGGAGGGGTAGGGGAACAGCCAGAAGGCGAACCAGGGCCGGCCCGTGTGCAGCAGCGGGAAGAGGCCGGCGCACATGACGGCGAACAGCGTCATGGCCTCCGCGAAGCGGTTGATGCTCGTGCGCCACTTCTGCTGGAAGAGCAGGAGGATGGCGGAGATGAGCGTACCGGCGTGGCCGATACCGACCCACCAGACGAAGTTGATGATGTCGAAGGCCCAGCCCACCGGCTGGTTGTTGCCCCACACGCCGATGCCGCGCGCCAGCGTGTAGGTGACGCCGATGACGAGCAGGCCCAGGGCGCTGAGCGTCATGCCGAAGAGCATGAACCAGCCCTTGCCCGGCTTGCGCCAGACGTGGTCCAGGAGCGTCTCGTTGAGCGACGCATCGTCGTGGTGCGGCGCGACGAGGTGCCGCGGCTCGAGCGGGTCGAGCGGAGCGGTGATTGCGGTCTGGGCCATGACTAGTGGCTCCCTTCGGTCGCCGCGGCGGACTTCGCGGGCTCGAGGGCGGGGTTGGGGTTGCGGACGCGGATGAGGTGCGCGGTGCGGGGGCGGGTGCCCAGCTCGTGCAGCAGCTTGTAGGCGCGCGGGTCCTCGTGGAGCTGGGACACCCGCTGCTGCTTGTCGTTGAGGGAGCCGAAGACGATGGCCTGCGTGGGGCAGGTCTGCTGGCACGCGGTCAGCAGCTCCTTCTCGTCGATGAGGCGCTTCTCCACGCGGGCGCTGATGCGCACGCGCTCGATGCGCTGGACGCAGTACGTGCACTTCTCCATGACGCCGCGGTTGCGCACCGTGACGTCCGGGTTCATCACCATCTTCTCGGTGGCCGTCTTGCCCGACGTGTAGTGCAGGTAGTTGAAGCGGCGGACCTTGTACGGGCAGTTGTTGGAGCAGTACCGGGTGCCGACGCAGCGGTTGTACACCATGTCGTTCAGGCCCTCGTCCGAGTGCACGGTGGCATTCACCGGGCACACGTACTCGCAGGGGGCCTTCTCGCAGTGCACGCACATGACGGGCTGCATGACCATCTTCGGGTCGCTCTCGGGGCCCTCGAAGTAGCGGTCGATGCGCAGCCACTGCATCTCACGGCTGCGGGCCACCTGCTCCTTGCCCACGACGGGGATGTTGTTCTCCGCCTGGCAGGCCACCACGCACGCGCTGCAGCCCGTGCAGCGGGACAGGTCGATGGCCATGCCCCACTTGTAGCCCTTGCTGTAGTCGAAGTCGGGCAGGTTGTCGTGGATGCCCTGCTTCAGCTCGCCCTTGACGCGGTGGAGCGTGTGCTGCGTCGGCACGGAGGGTGCGTTCAGCTCGGCGATGGGCATGTCCAGCGCGAGCGGGCGGCCTTCCATGCGCCAGTGCGTCTGGGTGAGGCTGAACTTGTGGCTGCCCTTCGCCGGGGTGAGCGTGGCGCCGCCGTCGAACCAGGGAGCGGCCGTGCGGCGCAGGGTGTTGGCGTTGAAGCCCACGCCCTTGGCCACCTGCTCGTGCAGGCCGTTGCGGCCGTAGCCCAGCGCCACCGTCACGGTGTCGTCCGCCAGGCCCGGCGTCACCCACACGGGCACCGTCAGCTTCTGGCCGTTGTAGCTCAGCTCCGCCAGGCTGCCCGGCTCCAGCTTCCACTTCGTCGCGGTGGCGGGGCTCAGCAGGGCGGCGTTGTCCCAGACCATCTTGGTGATGGGGTCCGGCAGCTCCTGCAGCCAGGCGTTGTTCGCGAAGCGGCCGTCGAAGAGCTTGTAGTCGTGGACGAAGTTCAGCTCCAGCTCACCGGCCTGCGGGGGCGTGTAGCCCGTCACCAGGGCGGTGGCGGCGGCGAAGTCCGGCGCGCCCGTCACGTCCGCGCTGGCGGTGCCCTGCACGACACCGGCGGCCACCCACGACTCCCAGCGGGCCTCGAAGTCGCCCTGGGCGCCGGGGTCCCGGCCCTGCCAGTACTCGCGCAGCAGTTGGTAGGCGGGGCGGTGGGGCTCGTCCAGGAAGAGCGCCAGCAGCTCGGACTCCGGCACGCCGTTGAAGAGCGGCTGGATGAGCGGCTGGGCGATGGACACCGTGCCGTCCACCGCGCGGCCGTCGCTCCACGTCTCCAGCGGGTGCGCCGCGGGGACGAACCAGTCCACGTACTGGCTGGTCTCGTCCTCGTAGAGCCCCGTGTAGAGCACGGAGAGCTTCGCGCGGTTGGGGTTGGTGGCCGGGTTGAGCAGCTCCGCCAGGCCCGCGTCGGCGGGCAGGGTGTAGAGCGGGTTCCACGTGGTGATGACCAGCGTGTCCACGCGGCCACCCTTGATGTCCTCCACCAGCGCGCGCACCTGGCTCAGGCCGGTGGCTTCCGCGACGGGGGCCTGCACGTAGCGCACGGGGGCCGTCTCGCCGGTGCCCACGTTGCCGAGCGCGGCGTTGAGGGCATGCGCCAGGGCGTGCACCGCGGCGGGCTGCCGCTCACCGGCGACCACCAGGGTGCGGCCGGGACGCGCGGCGCGCAGGTCGGCGACCACCGCCTGCACCCACGTGTTGAGGTCGGCGCGCAGCTGGGCCTTGCCAGCGGCCGCGCCGGCCAGGGCCGCGGCGGGACCGCCGATGGCCTGCGCCACCGCGGCGGCGACGGCCAGCACTTCCTGCGACTTCACGCGCAGGCGGTGGTCCGCCATGCCGCCGGTGATGGAGAAGCGGGCCTCCGCCACGTAGAGGCGGTTGAGGGGGCCGTTCTTCGGGTCGCGCCGGTTGGCGAACTGGAGCGCGTGGGTCAGGTTGGTCGGGCGGCTCTCGAGGAAGTCCGCGTCCAGCGACAGGATGACGTCCGCGTTGGTGAAGTTGTACGTCGCGGAGACGGCCTGGCCGCCGAACAGGGCGCGGGTGGCCTCGGAGGCGGCGTCCTGCGTCTGCGCCGTGTAGCTGTAGAAGCGCGCGTTGGGCAGCTTCTTGAGGATGCGGTTGCGCAGGTCGCCCATCAGCGGCGAGTTGGCGGGCTCGCCCAGGAAGCGCAGGCGCGAGCCACCGTCGGCGGCGGCGGCCTTGTTCACCAGCGTGGCCACGTCCTCGGACAGCATGCGCAGGGCGCGCGGCGTCTTGCCCTGACGGAGCACGCGGGCGCGGCTCGGGTCATAGAGGGACAGGAGGTACGCCTGCTCCCAGGGACCGGCGGCACCCTTGTTGACGGGGTGGTCCGGGTTGCCCTCGATCTTGATGGGGCGACCCTCGCGGGCGGTGAT
Organism: Pyxidicoccus xibeiensis; assembly: GCF_024198175.1. Classification (NCBI taxonomy): domain Bacteria; kingdom Pseudomonadati; phylum Myxococcota; class Myxococcia; order Myxococcales; family Myxococcaceae; genus Pyxidicoccus; species Pyxidicoccus xibeiensis. The sequence goes on along the minus strand of NZ_JAJVKV010000028.1, from coordinate 61,050 downwards.
GAGCAGGCCGGAGGTGTGGCCGGCCAGCGTCATGCCGGACGCGTAGTGCAGCGGGTTGCCCGGGGCGACCTCGGGCGGCGTCTTGGTGTACGGCAGGATGCGCTCGTCCTGGGGACGGGTGCTGCACGCCGTGGCGCCGGCCAGGGCCAGCGAGGCGCCCAAGAGCTGCATGAACTCGCGGCGCACGAAGCCGGTGGGGGCCAGGTCCGCGCCGACGGGGAACTCCGGCCGCGTCTCCTCGAGGTACTCGGGGGCGGCGAGCTTCTCCTCGAGGCTGCGCCAGTAGGTCCGGCCATAGCCGGGCTCGGCGGCGGAGGCATTGGCGGCGGCGTGCTCGAACGCCTCACCGACGGCGTCAGGCGTGGCGCTCGGGGCGGGCCGGTCCGACACGACCGGGAGCGCGAAGGAGGCGGTTTCCTGCGACGGGGTGCCGTCGCGCTTCGTGTTCATCGGTGGCATGTGGAGCAGCTCGTGCGAGAGTGGACGTCGTACTCAGCCGCCAGCTTCTGGCCGAGCGCTGCGGCCTCGGCCTTGTCCGTCGGCGGCGTCCAGGTCATCGAGGTGATGAACTCGGCCGGACGCAGGTTGGGCTCGGGGTTGCGGTGGCACTCCAGGCACCAGGCCATGGTCAGCGGCGCGGCCTGCTCCACGGCGGCCATCTGGTCGATGCGGCCGTGGCAGGTGGCGCAGCCCACGCCCTTGTTCACGTGGATGGCGTGGTTGAAGTAGACGAAGTCGGGCAGGTTGTGGACGCGGACCCAGGGAATGGGCTGGTCGGCGAAGAAGGCCTTGCGCACCTCGACGAGGTACGGGCTCTTGTTCCACACCTGCGCGTGGCAGGACATGCACACCGTGGTGGAAGGGATGCCCGCCGAGGGCGCCTCCTCCACCGTCCAGTGGCAGTACCGACAGTCGATCTGCTCGTCACCCGCGTGGTGCCGGTGGTCGAACTCGATGGGCTGTTCGATGGGCATCTGCTGCCCGGTGACGTACGGGGAGCGCACGTAGGCCATGAGGCCGCCAAGGCCGATGGCGGGCACGGCGAGGAGCGCCGCGGCGGACAGCCGCGACACCGTGTTCGTCCAGCGTGGGAAGAGAGGGCCGCTCATACCAGGACCATGGGCAAGGGGGCTTCAGCAACAGCGGTGACAGGAGAGCCAGGAGAGCTGAGAGAGGCGCGGGCGTGGCCGGACGCGGGGAGCGGAGGGGCGATCCCGGCCCCATCGGGGCGGGCGGGCGGCGGCTCCTGGCGTGCGGAATCCGAAGCAGTCACGTCCAACGAAACCTCTATGAAGTGCCGCGGGCGGGGCCCTCCTCCTCTCCCAGCCCAACGCGGCGCGGGACCATCGGGCATCGACACGGCAGTGTCAACCATTCTGATGTTGCGACTCTGATGTTGAGACAGCCGGATACCACGTCCTCACGCGGAGGCGGAAAGTCGCGGGTCAGCGCCGATGAATCTCTCTTCTGGCGGGCGGAAGGGGCGTTTGGATTCCATGCGCGCAGGCGGATCAACACGAGGGGTCGGCCTCGCCCGTCGAGCGCACGCGGCGTGTGGAACGCAAGGGTGCGGTACAGGACACCCCAGAGGAGGTCCGCCCCGCCACCGCCCGCGGGGACGCTCACTCCGTGTCTTCGCCGTCCGGGTCGCGCCAGCGCTCGCGGCGACGGGCGAGCAGCCGCTCCACCAGCTCCCGCACGCGCGGGTCGCGGTGGTAGTGCGGGTCGTGCCGGCTGCCCTTGCCCTGGTTGCAGCGGGCACAGGCCAGGCCGAGGTTGGGCAGCGCATTCGTGCCGCCGGCGGTCTGCGGGACGATGTGCTCGATAGTAGCGCGGCTGATGGGCTCGCCATCCAGGCCCACCAGCAGGTGCGCGTTGCAGTGCAGGCACTTGCCCAGCCACGCCTCGCGGCCCCGGTGCTCGGTGCGCTCGAAGGTGGAGTCCGTGGCGATGATGCCGAGAATCCGGCGGCGCTTGGTGGTGCTCATTCCTACACCTCGACGACCGCGGGCCCGGCGATGGCGAAGACGCGCTCCCGGGGGCGGCGGGCGACGTCGAGCCCCCCGGTGAAGGCGCTGAAGGCGGGCAGCACGCCCACCGCCTGTCCCACATGGAAGCACGGGAGGCGGAGCCGGTCGCCTCCACCGGACAGGCGCACCATGGGATGGAGGTGACCTGCCCACACGAAGCGGCCGGGCGCGGGCTCGGGGTGGTGGGCGAAGCGGAAGGGGCCCTCGTCCGCATGGGACTCGCGCACGTCCAGGCGCCACTCCCGGGGGAGCTCCTTCACATGACGGTCATGGTTGCCACGCACCAGCACCAGCTCCACCGCGGCATGGGACTCGCGCCAGGCGGCCAGCCGCTGGACGAGCGCGGGCGTGAGCCCCTGACGGGAGTGGATGAGGTCTCCCAGGAGCAGCAGCCGGCGCGCGCCAGTGGCGCCGAGCGCGGCGGACAGGCGCGTGAGGTCATCCTCCAGCACGCCCGTGGGCAGGGGGATGCCGTGCTGCTGGAAGCTCTCCGTCTTGCCCCAGTGCAGGTCCGCCACCGCCAGCGTGCCCGTCTCGGGCCAGTGCAGGGCGCGCTCGGGGAGCAGCTCCAGCAGGGTGCCGCCTACGCGGACCTGGCATCTTCTCGCGTCCATCGCTCCTTCAGGCGCTCCACCCGCTCCAGCAGGGACTCGTTGGAGACGCTGGCGCTGATGCGCTCGACGACGAGCGGGAAGCCCAGGGGCGTGGGCCGGCGCACGTGGACGAGCTCCACGGGGCTCTTCTCCAGGCGCTCCAGGGTGCGGCCCAGGCGGCCCTGCTCGAACTGCTGCTCCAGCACCTCGCGGCGGGCCTGGACGAGCAGCAGGTTGTCCGGGTCGTACTTGAGGAAGACGTCATAGAGGAGCGAGGAGCTGGCCTGCACCTGGCGCGTGGACTTGCGCGCCCCGGGCAGCCCCGGCAGCACCAGCCCCGCGACGCGGGCGATGTCGCGAAACTGCCGCTTCGCCAGCTCGCTGACGTTGACGCTCTCCAGCACGTCCTCCACCAGCCGCTCCCGGGAGAAGAGGGCGGGGCGCAGCGCCTCCTCGAAGGGGAAGGGCGCCGGGGTGAGCAGCTCCAGGCCGTAGTCATTCACCGACAGGCTGAAGGTGGCCTTCTGCAGGCGGGTGAGGCGCAGGGCCAGCAGTGCGGCCAGGCCCTCGTGCACCAGCCGCCCCTCGAAGGGATAGAGGAAGAGGTGGTGGCCGTCGCGCGTCTCGCACCGCTCCGCCAGCAGGGAGCCGGCGGCGGGGATGCGTGACAGCCGCTCCTGGGCTTCCAGTACGGGCCACGCGGCGGCCAGCTCGTCCGAGGTGACGTCGCCATGGCGCGCGGAGTCCAGCGTGCGGCGCACGGCGGCGGCCAGCGAGCTGGACAGGGGCAGGCGGCTGCCATTCCAGCGCGGCGTCTGTGTGGCCTTCGCCTTCGCCGGCTTCACGTAGGCCGTCATGTCCTTGAAGCGGCTGAACTCCAGGCGCTTGCCCGCGAAGAGGAAGGTGTCCCCGGGGCGCAGCCGGCTGATGTAGTTCTCCTCGATGGTGCCAATCCGGCCGCCGCTCCAGTAGCGCAGCTGCACCACCGCGTTGGAGGTAATCGTCCCGATGTTGAGGCGGTGCAGGCGGGCGATTCGCGAGTCCGCCACCACGAAGCGGCCTTCGTGCTCCACCACGCGGCGGAACTCCGGGTAGGCGCGCAGCGTCGCGCCGCCCTCGCGCACCAGGGCGAGCGTCCACTCGAACTCCTCGTCCGTGAGGCCGGTGTAGGCCGCCGCGGTGCGCACTTCTTCCCGCAGGGCCTCGCGGGTGAAGCCGCCGCCCATGGCGCACGTCACCAGGTGCTGGGCCAGCACGTCCAGGGGCTTGCCCGGCGGCGTACGGGGCTCCACCTCGCGGCGGGCAATGGCCTCGCGCGCGGCGGCCATCTCCACCAGCTCCAGCGCGTGCGTGGGGACGAAGAGGATGCGGCACGTGGCGCCGGGGCGGTGGGCGCTGCGGCCCGCGCGCTGCATCGTCCGGCCGATGCCCTTGGGGCTGCCCACCTGCACCACGCGCTCCACGGGGCCGAAGTCCACGCCCAAGTCCAGCGAGGACGTGCACACCACGATTCGCAGCGCGCCGTCCTTCAGGCCCGCCTCCACGCGCTCGCGCTCCTCGCGGTCGATGGAGCCGTGGTGGAGGGCGATGAGGTGCTCCCACTCGGGGCGGGCGAAGCGCAGGCCCTCGAACCAGCGCTCCGCCTGGGAGCGCGTGTTGGTGAAGACGAGCGTGGACTGCTCCGGCTCCAGCCACGCGGCCACGCGGGCCAGCATGGTGAAGCCCAGGTGGCCCGACCAGGGGAACGAGTCCACCGAGTCCGGCACCAGCGTGTCCACCTCCACCGGGCGCTCCACGTCCGAGCTCACCAGCGTGGCCGTGCGGCCGGTGCCCACCACGTGGCGCGCGGCCTCGTCCAGGTTGGCCAATGTCGCGGACAGCGCCCAGGTGCGCACGGCGGGGGCGAAGCGGCGCAGGCGCGCCAGGGCCAGCTCCATCTGCGTGCCGCGCTTGGAGCCGAGCAGCTCGTGCCACTCGTCCACGATGACGGAGCGCAGCGAGGCGAACAGCTCCGAGGCCCGCTCATGGGACAGGAGGACGGAGAGGGACTCCGGCGTGGTGATGAGCACCTCGGGCAGCCGCTCGCGCTGGCGCTGGCGCACGGAGGAGGACGTGTCCCCGGTGCGGCTCTCCACGTCGATGTCCGCGTCCAGCACGCGCAACGGCTCCAGCAAGGCCTTCTCCACGTCGCGGGACACCGCGCGCAGCGGCGTCACGTAGAGGACCTGGAGCCCCTTCTGGCCGTGCTCCGCCACGTCCGCCAGCGGGCCGATGTACGCCGCGTACGTCTTCCCCGCGCCCGTGGGCACGTGGATGAGGCCGCTATCACCACGTGCGTACGCGGCCCAGGCCTCCTCCTGGAAGGGATAGGGCGCCCACCCCTTCGACTCGAACCAGCCACGCAGCCGCTCCATCGGCGTGCCCGTGGCCTCGGAGCGGGTGTCCTCGGCGGCGCGGCGGCGGCGCCTCACCGGGCGGCGCTTCTTCGCCGGGAGGCCTGGCTGCGCGGGGGCGCCGCCGCCCTCGTTGCCGGAGCGCAGCGCCTTGCGGCGGGCCGCAATCTGCGCCCGCAGCGAGCGCGGCCTAGTGGGGGGCATGGAGCAGCTCCTTCAGCGTGTCCAGCGTGTCCGCGTCCTGGGGCTTCTTGTCCGTGCGCCAGCGGGCGATGCGGGGGAAGCGCAGCGCCACACCCGACTTGTGGCGCGGTGAGGCCTGGATGCCCTCGAAGTGCAGCTCGAAGACCTGCTCCGGCTCCACCGAGCGCACCGGCCCGTACTTCTCCTTCGTGTGCGCGCGAATCCACCGGTCCAACCGGCCAATCTCCTCGTCCGTGAGGCCGGAGTACGCCTTCGTCACGGGCTGCAGCTCCGTGCCGTTCCACACGGCGAAGGTGTAGTCGGTGTACAGCGACGAGCGCCGGCCGTGGCCCGGGTGCGCATAGAGCAGCACCGCGTCCACGGTGAAGGGGTCTATCTTCCACTTCCACCAGTCGCCCCGCTTGCGGCCCGTGAGGTACGCCGAGTCGAGGCGCTTGATCATGAAGCCCTCGACGTTGCGCTCACGGGCTTCACGGCGCACGTGCGCCAGCTCCTCCCACGTCTCCGCGCGCACCGCGGGGGAGATGGGGAAGCGGGGCCGGTCCTTCAGCAGCGCCTCCAGCTTCGCGCGCCGCTCGCGCAGCGGCAGCTCGCGCAGGTCCTTCCCCTCCAGCTCCAGCAGGTCATAGACGATGAACGCGGCCGGAGCCTCCGCCAGCACCCTGGGCGTCAGCTTCTGCCGGCCGATGCGGCGCTGGAGCAGCGCGAAGGGCAGCGGCTTGCCGTCCTCGTACGCCAGCACCTCACCATCCAGCACCGTGCCCTCGGGCAGGGCCGCCGCGGCCTCCGTGATTTCGGGGAAGCGCTCGGTGATGAGCTCCTCGCCCCGGCTCCACAGGTACACACCGCCCTGACGGCGGATGAGCTGCCCGCGGATGCCGTCCCACTTCCACTCCACCAGCCAGTCCGCGCGGTCGCCCAGCGCCTCCGGCGGCTGCTCCAGCGGCGAGGCCAGGTAGAAGGGGTAGGGCTGCGAGCGGTGCGCATCCGACACATCCGGCGATACCAGCTGCTTGAAGAAGCCCGGAGTCGGCGTCCACGTCCCCATCAGCCGGTGCGCCACGCTGGGCGGTGGCAGCCCCGCCACCTGCGCCACCGCGCGCACCACCAGCGTGGAGGACACGCCCACGCGCAGCTCCCCGGTGAGCATCTTGTTGAGCAGGAACAGCTCGCGGCGGGGCATGCTCCTCCACCAGGACACCACCCGCTCCCGCTGCTCGGCGGCGTCCAGGTTGCGCAGGGGCAGCAGGCGCTGCTCCAGCCAGACGGACAGCGGCAGCTCCTCGGGCGCGGCCGGGCGCTCGAGGGCGTCCAGCAGCAGGGCAATCACCTCCGCGAGGTCGCCCACCGAGGCGTAGACCTCCTCGAAGAGCCAGCCGGGGATGCCCGTCAGCTCCTGCGTCCAGCCCACCAGCAGCTTCGTGGTGAGCAGCCGCTTCAGCTTCTGGCCCGTGAGGAAGTACAGCGCCCACGCCGCGTCCTCGGGGGGCGCCTCCTTGAAGTAGCGCGCCAGCGCGTCCACCTTCGCGTTGGTGGACGTGGTCTGGTCCAGGGTGTCGTAGAGGTCCGCGAGGCGCCGCACGTGTCAGTCCTCCGCCTCGCCCTCGAAGGGCGTTGCCAGGGGGGCGGCGTCCACGCCCTGCTCGCGCAGGTAGTGCGCCAGCGGGTCGGTGTAGCCGTGCGTCACCAGCACCCGCTCCGCGCGCGTGTCCGCCACCGTGCGCAGCAGGTCCGGCCAGTCCGCGTGGTCCGACAGCACGAAGCCCCGGTCGAACCCGCGCCGCCGCCGGTTGCCGCGCACCCGCATCCACCCGGACGCGAAGCCCGTCTCGTACTCGCCGAAGCGGCGCATCCACGTGGAGCCGCCCGCGCTGGGCGGCGCCAGCACCATGGCTCCCGCGAACGACGTGCCCTTCTCCACCTCCGACACCAGCTGCGTGGGCAGCAGCTTCACGCCCGCTTCGCGGTAGCACTCCACCAGGCTGTTCAGCGCCCCGTGGACGAAGGTGGGCCGGTCCGTCAGCCGCGCCAGCTCCGCGAGGATGCGCTGCGCCTTGCCCAGCGCGTAGCAGAACAACACCACCGCCCGTCCCACCGCGCGGTTGGCGTCCCACCAGCGCAGGATGTCCTCCGCCACCAGGGGTGTGTCGTCCCAGCGGTAGATGGGCAGGCCGAACGTGGCCTCGGTGATGAAGGTGTTGCAGCGCACCACCTCGAAGGGCGCGCACGTGGGGTCCGGGGCCCGCTTGTAGTCACCGGAGACGACCCACACCTCGCCCTTGTGCTCGATGCGAATCTGCGCGCTGCCCAGCACGTGGCCCGCGGGATGGAAGCTGACGGTGACGTCGTTGATGGCCAGCCGCTCGCCGTACTCCAGCGTGTCGATGACGGAGTCCGCGCCCAGGCGGCGGTGCAGCAACCCCTTGCCTGCCCGGGCGCCCAGGTAGCGACGGCTGCCGCCCCGCGCATGGTCTCCATGAGCGTGGGTGATGAGGGCCCGCTCCACCGGACGCCAAGAGTCGATGTGGAAGTCCCCGGGAGCGCAGTAGAGCCCCTGGGGCGTCACCGTGATGAGCGGCGGTCTTTCCTGAAAGGGATAGGAGGCGCTCAAAGCTTGATTCAGATAGCGAGGCTTTTCGGAGGTGGCCACCCAAGGTGTGGGTCCACCAGGGCGGCCGTCGCTCCCTGGGATGCTCCGCTGCCACACTCCTGCCACAAGGGTGGAAAAGGGCTTGTCGCGGGAATATCGCGCCCCCTTGGACTGCGCGTGCGGACGGGGGATAACACCGGCACTTCACCTCCGGACGGTTCCGCATGACGCCCACGCTGCTGCTGTCGCTGGTCCTGACCCAGACGCCTGCACCCTCGCTCCACTACACGGCCCCGCAGGTCGAGGCGGGAGCGCAGCGTCCCCTGGAGGGTTACGACTTCACGGTGTTCGAGCCGTCCGGGAAGAAGGCCGACCTCTACGTGGGCGTGGATGAGGCGAACCTGCGCAAGACCGCCTCGGCGGATGCGGAGGTCGTCACCACGCTGCCGCTGGGCGCTGCCCTGCGCGTCCTGGAGCGCGGCAAGGAGCGCCTGAAGGTGGGCGAGTACGTCAACCACTGGTACTCGGTGGAGTACCTGGACACCAAGGGCACGCCGGCCGGCGCGGATGACGAGGTGTTCAAGGGCTGGCTCTTCGGCAACACGCTCACGCCCTTCCGCTTCGAGGCGGACTTCGACGGCGACGGCGAGCAGGAGGTTGCCACGGTGGTGATGAGCAACGACTTCAAGATTCGCGTCCGCGTGCTGGAGCCGAGCGTGAAGCCTCCCCGCCGCGTCAGCAGCGTGGACGCCAATCCCGCTGGCGGGGCCTACCTCAGCGTGGACGGCGGGCCCGTCGTCGCGAAGCTCGTCCCCTCGAAGACGGCGGGTCTGGCGCTGGTGCAGCTGGACTCCACGCCCGAGGCGTGCGGCGACTTCAACACCACGTACGTGAGCTACACGGTGTCGGGCAACAAGAAGGGCGTGCTCGGCAAGGCGAAGGTGGCCCTGACGCTGGGCGGCCTGTCGGACTCGCCCAGCTTCTCGGAGTACAAGGTCTCCTTCCAGCCGAAGCAGAAGGGGCTCACGGTGGTGCGGACCAACACCGGTGAGGACGACTCCGGCAAGGAACAGAAGACGACGGAGCGCACGAAGTACCAGCTCAAGGATGGTGTCTTCACCGAGGTCACGCCCGCGGGCGCGGCCTCGGCGGAGACGAAGCCCTAGCGGGCGGAGCACGTCATGAAGATGGATGCACAGGAGCGGAAGGCGGCCTACCGCCAGCTCGCGGAGAAGGGCCAGGCGGTGCCGGTGTCGGTGGAGCTGCCGGCGGACCTGGACACGCCGCTGTCGGCGTACCTGAAGCTGGGCGGAGGCTCGCGCGGCTTCATCCTCGAGTCCTGCTACGGCGGCGAGCGCTTCGGGCGCTACAGCCACGTGGGGACGCAGCCGGCGGGTCGCGTGCGGCTGGACCGCACCGGCGCCACCTTGTGGCGTGGCGAGCGCGAGGAGCGCCGCGACGGCAAGCCGCTGGACGTGCTGCGCACGCTGTGGCGCGAGCTGGCCGTGGCCCGGCTGCCCGGCGAGGCCCCGTTCCTGGGCGGGCTGGTCGGCTACATGGGCTACAACTGCTTCTCGTGGCTGGAGCCCACCGTGCCGGACCGGCACCCGCACGACATCTCCTTCCCCGACTCGGAGTGGCTGGTCTGCGAGGACTACGTCACCCACGACTCGCGCACGGGGACGTTGCAGGCCACCGCCATTGCCCGGCCCTCGCTGCACGGCAGCGTGAGCGCCGCGCTGAAGGACGCCGAGGCGCGTGCCCAGGCCATGGCCGACAAGCTGCTCAAGCCGCTGCCTCCGGAGGCGTACGCGCCTGCCCCGCGCATGCGCGGCGACGCGGCCCCGGTGGCGTGCTGGGACCGCGCCGGCTACGAGGCCGCGGTGGAGCGGGCGCGCGAGTACATCCGCGCTGGCGACATCTTCCAGGTGGTGCTGGCCCGGCGCTTCGAGGCGCGTGGCGCGCCGCCGCCGCTGTCGCTCTACCGGGCGCTGCGGCGGGTGAACCCGTCGCCGTACCTCTTCCTGGTGGAGCTGGGCGAGGCGCGCGCGCTGGTGGGGGCGTCGCCGGAGCTGCTGGTGCAGGTGCGCGACGGGGACGTGGTGGTGCGGCCCATCGCCGGCACGCGCCGCCGGGGCGCCACCGAGGCCGAGGACCTGGCGCTGGAGAAGGAGCTGCTCGCGGACGAGAAGGAGCTCGCCGAGCACATCATGCTGGTGGACCTGGGGCGCAACGACGTGGGCCGCGTGGCGGCGCCGGGCACGGTGCGCGTCGAGGACATGAAGGTCATCGAGCGCTACAGCCACGTGATGCACATCGTGTCGCAGGTGCGCGGGAAGCTCGACTCGAAGTACGACGCGCTGGACGCGCTGGCCAGCACGTTCCCCGCGGGCACGGTGTCCGGCGCTCCCAAGATTCGGGCCATGCAGATCATCGACGAGCTGGAGGTGCAGCGGCGCGGGCCGTACTCCGGCGCGGTGGGCTACCTGTCCTTCTGCGGCACGCTGGACGTGGCGATTGCCCTGCGGACCTTCTTCGTCGACGGAGACCGGACGATGTGGACCGCGGGCGCCGGGCTGGTGGCGGACTCGGTGCCGTCCAAGGAAGCCGACGAGACGGAGGCCAAGGCGGGCGCCATGGCCGCCGCGCTGCGGCTGGCTCGCGAGGGAGGTGGCCGGTGATTCTCGTCATCGACAACTACGACTCGTTCACCTTCAACCTGGTGCAGTTGCTGTACACGCTGGGTGCCGAGGTGAAGGTGGTGCGCAACGACGACCTGGACGCCGCGGGTGTGGCGGCGACGGGCGCGTCCCACCTGGTGATTTCCCCGGGCCCGTGCACGCCGCACGAGGCCGGGGTCAGCGTGGCGGCCATCTCCCAGTCCCGCGTGCCGGTGCTGGGCGTGTGCCTGGGACACCAGTCCATCGGCGCGGCCTTCGGCGGCAAGGTGATTCGCGCGCCGGAGCCGGTGCACGGCAAGGCGGCCCACATCCAGCACGGGCACACGGGCGTCTTCACCGGGGTGAGCCAGGGCTTCCAGGCCGCGCGCTACCACTCGCTGGTGGTGGAGGCGTCCACGCTGCCCGAGCAGTTGGAGCCCACCGCGTGGAGCCAGGACGGCCTCATCATGGCGCTGCGCCACCGCACCAAGCCCGTGGTGGGCTTCCAGTTCCACCCGGAGAGCGTGCTCACCCCCGAGGGACCGAAGCTGGTGCGCAACTTCCTCGACGGGCGGCTGTAGAGCCGCCCCCCGAGGTGTGCCCCCACTAGCGCAGGCGCGCTACGGGCAGCCGGGTCGTGGTGGCCGAGGCGGTCTCCTGGGCTGCCTTGGCCGACGGCCCGCCGAGCTTGTCTGCGAGGTGCTGGGCCAGGGCCACCATGGTCATGGTGGGGTTCCAGGAGCCTCCCGCGGGCCAGAGGGCTCCGCCCGTGACGTAGACGTTGGCGACCCCGCGAGGCCGGTAGTCCAGGTCGACCACCGCCTCGTCGTCCTTGCCAATCCACAGGGTCGACCCCTCGTGCACCAGGCCCGGGACGCGTCGCTCCGCGACGGCCGGACGCTCCCGGGTCCACGTGCCCTGGTTGGGCGCTCCATGCCAGTACTCCACCCGGCCAGCGCCCTGGGGGGACAGGGCCTGCTCCATCATCTGGAACGTCCCCTCGTCCATGGTGTCCCAGGTCGCGCGGTCCGTGTCGTTGGCCAGGACCTGCAGCAGCACGTTCGTCGTCGGGTCCTCCTCCCCGTTCGGCCGCAGCCAGTTGTCGCGGTTGCGGAAGTCCAGCTCGCCCAGCACCGCGCAGACGAAGACGAGGTAGTCCTTGGAGCTGGCGAGCTGTGCGGGCGAGGCCGTCGCCACCACGTCGGGCATGTACCGGGCCGCCCGCTGCGCGTTCTTCGCGGGCTCCTTGTCCGAGAGCACCGAGAGCTGGACGTGGTACTGCATCCCGCTACTGGCATTCGTCCCGGCCATGTAGATGGCGGCCAGCTCCATCTCCGCCAGCTTGTCGGCGAACGGGTAGTCCTTCCTCGGAACCCGGGCCACCACGGAGGTGATGAAGTGCGCCGTGAAGCGGGAGCCCGCCTTCTTGAGCTGCGGGAACGAGTTCAGCAGCAGCGTCGTTGGCGGCAGCGTCCCCATGGCGAGCACCAGCTTCGCGGTGCCCAGGTTGACCACGCCGCGTGACGTCTCGAGCGCCGTCGCCACTCCGTCCTGCTGCCGGATGCGGGTGACCGTGCAGTCCGTCACGATTCTCAGCTCCTGGCCGGTGCCGGCCACACTCAGCGCCGCCTGGCGGCTGGCCAGGTCGAGCAGCGGCGCGGGCGTGGAGAACTTCGCGAAGTCGAGGTTCTCCTGGAGGCCGGCGCCCACGGCGATGGGCGCGGCCATGGACCGGGTCGCCGAGGGGATGCGCCCCAGATTGGCGGCCAGCATGGCCTGCAGCTTCTTCTGCATGACGCCGTAGATGGGCCGGAGCTTGGAGGTCTTCTCCAGCACCGCCGCGTCGAGGTCTGTGTCTATCTGGTCCGCGGGGATGACGTTGAGCAGCCGCTCGGCGTCGGCGAAGCGCTCCTCTGCCTCGCGGATGATCTCCTCGGGCCAGAACGCCATCTCCTCCCGCGTGGGGCGCGGGCACCAGCTGCTCCACATGATGCTGCGGCCGCCGAAGAACGGCACCATTCCATGCTGGAAGCCGATATTCCCTGGCGGCTGACCGGCGGTCCGGGCCGACAGCGTCCAGGGGAAGGTCTCGGTCAGCCCTCCCAGGACCTGCTGGTAGGGGAGCGGCAGGTTCTGGAAGTGTTCCGGGAGGAAGAAGGGTCCCCGCTCGATCATCAGGATGCGGGTGTTGGGGTCGTGCTTGTAGGCCCGCTCGGCGAAGGCCAGCCCACAGGGGCCGCTGCCGACGATGATGTAGTCGAACCGCTCGAACTCACGAACCTCCTTCCAGGCCTCCTCCGTGAGGAAGAACACGTGGTCCATGATCTTCTGCGGCGACGGAGACTGGGGGCCCGGTGCCGGAAAACCATAATTGAAGTTCGGTGACGACGAGACAGCGCTCATATGACCCCCGGGCCCGTGAAAGTGGTGAATGGCGGCTGATGGCTGTCACGGGAAGCGCACTCCCCTGACAGTCATTGGGCTGAGAACTAGCAGAGTCCGGGTGAAGCCTGCGTAGCGATTGGGGCGACTCGAGCCAACGCTCGAATCAGCACAGAGACCGGCCTGCGCGTCTTAGGGGGAATCCGTTACGCGCTGGGGCCTGGGGGGATGCCCCCGAGGCGCTCAGCCGCGCAGGTGCGTGGTGTCGTTCCAGGTGACGATGACGGGCTGCGTGCCGTCACCGTCGAGGCTGAGGACGCTGATGGACGCGGTGCCCAGCATGAACAGCCGCCCGTTGTCGGGAGGCAGCCCCAGCCAGCGTGCCGCCAGCACGCGCAGCAGGTGGCCGTGGGCGAAGAGGAGCACGTCTCCCTTCACCACCCGGACGTCCGCGATGACGCGGTCCACCCGGGCGCCCACCTCCGCCGCCGTCTCGCCGTTCGGCGCCCCGTCCTTCCACAGCGCCCAGCCTGGGCGGCTCGCGCGGATGTCGTCCCCGGTGCGGCCCTCGTAGTCGCCGTAGTTCCACTCCATGAGGTCGGGCCGCTGCTTCGCCACGCCGCCGTAGCCGGCCAGCGCGCAGGTCTCGGCTGCGCGGCTCAGCGGGCTCGTCCACACCTCGGCGAAGCGCCACTCCTTCAGCGGTGACGCGAGCAGCTCGGCCATCTTCCGCCCGTCCTCCAGCAGTGGAATGTCCGAGCGGCCCGTGTGCTGACCGCTCCGACTCCACTCCGTCTCACCGTGACGGACGAGCACCAACTGGGGACCCCGAGTCTTCATGGAGGACATCGTGCCAGACGGCGGGCCGCGGGCCCCGAACTTCCAGCCACAAGCGCACATGGCTGGACAGTCTTCGCTGAAGGGCCTCTGCCCAGCGCCCACCGCTCAGCGCTTGAGCCCGCGCTTGATGTCCGCGCACAGCGCCTTCGCCGCCTTCGGCCCGTCCGTGTGCGCCGCGCGCACCAGCGCGCTGCCCACCACGACACCGTCCGCGTGCGCCGACAGCGTGCGCGCCTGCTCCGCCGTGGAGATGCCGAAGCCCGCCACCACCGGCACCGGCGATGCCTTGCGCACCAGGTCCAACCGCTGCGACAGGTCCGGCGGCAGCTCCGCCCGCATGCCCGTCACGCCCGCCACCGACACGCAGTAGACGAAGCCCCGGCCGTCCTTCGCAATTGCCTGCGCCCGCGCGGGCGGCGTCGTCGGCGCGCAAAGCGGAATCAGGTCCACACCCGCCGCGTCGAACGTGGCCCGCAGGCCCGCGCTCTCCTCGGGAGGAAGGTCCGGCAGAATCGCGCCCGACACGCCGCGCTCGCGGGACAGCTTCGCGAAGCGCTCCTCGCCCATGGCCATGACGACGTTGACGTACGTCATGATGACCAGCGGCGTCTCCGGGCAGCGCTTGCGCACCTCCGGAACGACCTCGTCCAGCACGCGCTTCAGCGTGGAGCCGGCCTTCAGCGCCCGCTCGGACGCGCCCTGGATGACGGGCCCGTCGGCGATGGGGTCGCTGAACGCCACGCCAATTTCGAGGATGTCCGCGCCGCCCTCCACCAGCGCGGAGAACACGTCCACCGAGCGCGGCAGGTCCGGGTCTCCAGCCATGGCGTATGCCACCAGCACGCCCTCGCCGCGCGCCTTCGCCTTCGCGAACGCCTTCGCAATCTCGCCGCTCACGCCTTCACCCCCGTCGGCGGCGGCACGCCGCGCGCGGAAATCGTCGCCACGTCCTTGTCGCCTCGCCCCGAGCAGTTGATGACCAGGTACTTCCCGGCCCCCAGCTCGCGCGCCAGCTCCCGGCCGCGCGCGAAGGCGTGCGACGTCTCCAGCGCGGGGAGGATGCCCTCCGTGCGCGCCACCTCGTAGAACGCGGCCAGGGCCTCGTCGTCCGTGGCGGTGCGCACCTCCATCCGCCCCGTCTTCGCCAGGTGCGCCAGCTCCGGCCCCACACCCGGGTAGTCCAGGCCCGCGGAGATGCTGTGCGCCTCCTGAATCTGCCCGTCCGCGTCCTGGAGCACCAGCGAGCGCGAGCCGTGCAGCACGCCCTCCGTCCCCAGCGTCAGCGACGCGCCATGTTGGCCCGAGTCCAGCCCGTGCCCACCGGCCTCCACACCCACCAGCCGCACGCCCGCGTCTCCGATGAATGGGTGCAGCACGCCAATCGCATTCGAGCCGCCGCCCACGCACGCGATGATGGCGTCCGGAAGCTTCCCGAAGGCCGCCTGCGCCTGCTTGCGCAGCTCCACGCCGATGACGGACTGGAAGTCGCGGACAATGGTCGGGTACGGGTGCGGCCCCGCCGCGCTGCCGATGACGTAGTGCGTGTCCGACACCTGCGACACCCACGTGCGCATGGCCTCGTTCATCGCGTCCTTCAGCGTGCGCGAGCCCGACTCCACCGGCTTCACCACCGCGCCCAGCGCGCGCATGCGGAAGACGTTGAGCGCCTGCCGCTCCACGTCCAGCGCGCCCATGTACACCTCACAGGGCAGGCCGAAGAGGGCGCACGCGGTGGCCGTGGCCACGCCGTGCTGCCCCGCGCCCGTCTCCGCGATGATGCGCTTCTTCCCCATGCGCCTGGCCAGCAGCACCTGGCCCACGGTGTTGTTGATCTTGTGCGCGCCCGTGTGCGCCAGGTCCTCGCGCTTGAGCCACACGTGCGCGCCACCCCACGCCTCGGTGAGCCGCCGCGCGGGCGTCAGCGTCGTGGGCCGCCCCACGAACTCGCGCAGCACCCGGGCGACTTCTTCACCGAAGGCCGGGTCCGCGCTCGCCTTCGCATAGGCCTCTTCCAGCTCCAGCAACGCCGGCACCAGCGTCTCCGGCACGTAGCGCCCGCCGTAGCGCCCGAAGCGTCCGACGACAGTCTCCGTGGTCATCTCTCACTCCCAGAGGTTGATGGACTTCGCGAGCCGCACGAAGGCGCGCACCGCGTCCAGGTCCTTGATGCCAGGGGCCGACTCCACCCCGCTGGCCACATCCACACCGTACGGCCGCGTCGCCCGCACCGCCTCGGCCACGTTGGCCGGCTTCAGGCCGCCCGCCACCAACACGGGCACGCCAATGCCCGTGAGCCCCGCCACCAGCGACCAGTCGAAGCCCACGCCCCCGCCGCCGTATCCCGGAGCCGCCCCGTCCAGCAGCAGCCCCGCCACGTCGCCCACGCCCACATACGCCCGAGCGCGCGCCACGTCCCCCGGCCCGTGCACCCGCAGCGCCTTGATGACGGGCACGCCGTAGCCCGAGCAGGCCTCCGGCGGCTCGTCTCCATGGAGCTGCACCGCGGTGAGGCCGCACTCGCGCACCTTCGCGCGGATGTCGTCCGGTGCCGCGTTGACGAATACGCCCACCACCGTGCCCAGCGGAGGACGCGTGGCCGCCAGCGCCGCCGCCGTGGCCACGTCCACGCAACGCGGAGACTTCGGATAGAAGTTGAGCCCGAGCGCGTCCACGCCCGCGTCCCACGTGGCCTTCGCGTCGTCCAGGCGGGTGACGCCGCAGACCTTCACGCGGACGCTCATGGGGGCACCTCCACGCCGAGCAGCCGCCGCAGCGCCCGTCCAGGCTCCGCCTCGCGCAGCAGGGACTCGCCCACCAGCACGGAGTCAGCGCCCGCTTCACGCGCCGCCAGCAGGTCCGCGAGCGACTTCAGCCCGCTCTCCGCCACCAGCGCCTTGGAGCGGGAGCGCAGCCGCGGCATCACCCGCAGCGCCGTGCCCGTGTCCGTCTTCAGCGTGGCGAGGTTCCGGTTGTTGATGCCCACCAGCTCCGCGCCCGCGGCCAGCGCGCGCTCGGCGTGCGCCTCCGTGTGCGCCTCCACCAGCGCGGCCACCCGCACCTCGCGCGCGGCGGCCACCATCTCCCGCAGCTCGCCGTCCTCCAGCGCGTCCGCGATGAGCAGCACCGCGTCCGCGCCCCACAGCGCGCTCTCCTCCACCTCGCGCGCGGCCACCAGGAAGTCCTTGCGCAGCACGGGGATTGATACTGCCGCCCGCACCGCCACCAGGTCCTCCAGCGCGCCGCCGAAGTCGGGCCCGTCGGTCAGCACGCTGATGGCGCTGGCCCCCGCGGCCTCGTAGGCCCGCGCCACCGCCACCACGTCCGGGTGGGGAAAGGCGCCGCCCGAGGGACTCTTGCGCTTCACCTCCGCGATGACGCTCACCGGCCGCCCTGGGACACGCGCCACCAGGGCCCCCGCGAAGTCACGCGGCGCCGGGCGCGGGCGTGGCGCCATGGGCGGACGCTCGGCCAGCTCGCGGCGCTTGCGCGCCATGATGAGGTCCAGCGTCCCGGAGGACGCCGGCCCTTCTCGCTGTGCGCCACTCACGACACGGCCCCGTGGATGAGCGCCGCCAGCTTGCGCGCCGCCGCGCCCGAGTCGATGGCGTGCTCCGCCTTCCGCACGCCGTCACGCAGGTCCACCGCCTGGCCCACCACCACCAGCGCCGCCGCCGCGTTGAGCAGCACCGCCGTGCGCAGCCCGGAGCGCTCACCCTCCAGCAGCGAGCGCAGCCGCTTCGCGTTCTCCTCCGCGTCGCCGCCGGCGATGGCCTCGCGGCCCACCACCTCCAGCCCCGCGTCCTCGGGCCTCACCGTGAAGGTCCGCACGGTGCCGTCCTCGCACAGCTCCGCCACCCGGGTGGGCGCGCAGGGCGACACTTCGTCCAGCCCGTCGTCCCCGTGCACCACCCACGCGCGGCGGCTGCCCAGGCGCCCCAGCACGCGCGCGGTCTGCTCCACGCGCTGGCCGTCGAAGGTGCCCAGCAGCTGGTAGCGCGCACCGGCCGGGTTGGTCAGCGGCCCCAGCAGGTTGAACACGCTGTGGAAGCCCATGTCCCGCCGCGCCTGCGCCACGTGCCGCAGGGCACTGTGGTGCGAGGGCGCGAAGAGGAAGCCCACCCCGTGCTCGTCGATGTCCCGCGCCACGCGCTCGTGCGGGCGCTCCATCTGCACGCCGAGCGCCGCCAGCACGTCCGCGCTGCCGCAGCGGCTGGAGACGGCGCGGTTGCCGTGCTTCGCGACGGTGACTCCCGCCCCGGCGGCCACGAAGGCCACCGCGGTGGAGATGTTGAAGGTGTGCGCCCCATCACCCCCCGTACCGCAGGTGTCGAGCACCACCTCCGCCCTGGGGGAGAGCTTCGCCGCGCAGGCCCGCATGGCCTCCGCCGCGCCGAGGATTTCGTCCTCCGTCTCCCCCTTCATCTTGAGCGCCGTGGCCAGCGCTCCCACCTGGGCAGGCGACGCCTCTCCCGCGAGCATCAGGCCCATCACCTGGGCCATCTCCTCGCGGGTCAGGTCGCGCCGGCCTACCACCTTGCCCAGCGCTTCTTTGAGCGTCATGGCCTACCCCAGTCTCACGACTTCGCGTCCCATCGCCTGGGCGATGGCGCGGACCTCGTTCATGGACTTCTCGAACTCGGAGAAGTCCAGCGACTGCGCGCCGTCCGACTTGGCGCGCGGCGGGTCGGGGTGCACCTCGACGATGATGCCGTCCGCCCCCACCGCCGTCGCCGCCCGCATCATCGCCGGCACCGCCTTGCGCACGCCGATGCCGTGCGAGGGGTCCACGAAGACGGGCAGGTGCGACAGCGCCTTGAGCATGGGCACGGCGTTCAGGTCCAACGTGTTGCGCGTCATCGTCTCGAAGGTGCGGATGCCGCGCTCGCAGAGGATGACCTGGGTGTTGCCGCGGGCGACGATGTACTCGGCCGCCATCAGCAGCTCCTTGATGGTGGCGCTCATGCCGCGCTTGAGCAGCACCGGCTTGCGGCGCTCGCCCACCGCCTCCAGGAGGCTGAAGTTCTGCATGTTGCGCGCGCCAATCTGGAGGATGTCGGTGTGCTCGGCCACCGCGTCCAGCGTGGCCACGTCCTTCACCTCGGTGGTGACGAGCAGGCCCGTCTCCTTGCGCGCCTCGGCGAGCAGCGCCAGGCCGTCACCCTTGAGCCCCTGGAACTCGTAGGGGCTGGTGCGGGGCTTGAACGCGCCGCCGCGCAGCATGGTGGCGCCCGCCTTCTTCACCGCGTGGGCGGTGGAGAGAATCTGCTCGCGCGACTCCACCGAGCAGGGGCCGGCGATGACGTGGAACGCCGCGCCGCCGATGGTGAGGCCGCCGACCTCGAGCTGCGTGTTGTCCGGCTTCACCTCGCGGCTGACGAGCTTGAACGGCTGGGAGATGGCCACCGCGTCCGCGACGCCAGGGAGGACCCGGAAGGGCTCGGGCTCCACCGCGCCGGGGTTGCCGGTGATGCCGATGGCCGTGCGGGTGCCCCCTGGAATCGCATGCGGTTGCCAGCCACGACGGCGGATCTCGTCGTTCACACGCTCGATGTCCTGGGCCGTCGCGTCGGGTCGCATCACGATCAACATGGGGGTTCCTGCCTTCTCTCCGGGTAAGGGTGCCGGGGGATGCCGGCACCGGCGCCCAGGCTAACGGGCGCGCTGACAAGGTTCAGCAACAAGTGTCCGTTGCCGCAACCCGCAGGCAGTCTCCCTTGTGCCCGACGGGCTTTACAAGCCAGGGTGCGGCGGGTTTCTGGCGTGCATGTGGGAGGCCGCGCGTGTCGAACCCGGATGTCATCGTGGTGGGTGCAGGGCTTGCCGGGCTGGCGTGCACCCGGGCGCTTCTCGCCGGACGGATAAAGGTGCTCCTACTGGAGGGCGGGGACGCACCGGGCGGCCGGGTTCGTACGGACGCGTACGAGGGCTTCCTGTTGGACAGGGGCTTCCAGGTGCTCCTCACCGCCTACCCGGAGGGGCGCCGGGCATTGGATTTCGAGGCGCTCGCGCTTCGTCGCTTCGTGCCTGGAGCGAAGGTTCGGCGCGGCGGGCGGTTGCTCACGGTGGCGGACCCGCTGCGGCGGCCGGGCCAGGCTCTCTCCCACCTCTTCGAGGGGCCGGGCAGCTTCACGGACAAGCTGCGCGTGCTGGAGCTGCGGCAGGCCGCGGTGTCCGGCGAGCTGGAGGACCTGTGGTACCGGCCCCAGCGTGCCGCGCAGCGCTACCTGGAGGACCTGGGCTTCTCGGAGGAGATGCTGGAGGGATTCCTTCGGCCGTTCTTCGCGGGCATCTTCCTGGAGCGGGAGCTGGCCACGTCGAGCCGCTTCCTGGAGTTCGTCTTCCGGATGTTCGCCACGGGGGACACGGTGGTGCCGGAGCGGGGCATGGGGGCCATCCCCGAGCAGCTCGCGGCGCGGCTTCCCTCGGGAGTGCTGCGGATGCGCGCGCCGGTGTCCGAGGTCTGGGGCCACCGCGTGCGGCTGGAGGACGGCGAGGTGATTGGCGCGAAGGCGGTGGTGGTGGCGGCGGACCCGGTGGGCGCGGTGGGGCTGCTGCCCGGGATGCCGGCGCACCGGATGAACCGCGTGACGTGCCTCTACTTCGCCGCGCCGGAGCCGCCCGTGCAGGGGCCCTGGCTGGTGCTCAATGGGGAAGGGCGGGGCGTGGTGAACAACGTGGCGGTGATGAGCGAGGTGTCACCAGCCTATGCGCCCCCGGGGCAGTCGCTCGTGTCCGTGTCCGTGCTGGGGGACGTGGAGGGCGTGGAGCTGCGCGTGCGGGAGGAGATCACCGGCTGGTTCGGGACGGCCGTGTCCTCGTGGCGGCACCTGCGGACGTACTCGCTTCGGCATGCACTGCCCGCGCAGCCGCCGCACGCACTGGAGCCGCCGCACCGGACGGTGCGAATCTCTCCCGGGCTGTACGTGTGCGGGGACCACCGTGACAATTCCTCCATCGACGGCGCGCTGGGCTCCGGGCGCCGTGCGGCGGAGGCCGTACTGCGGGATTTGGAGCGCTGAATGAGACGACTGCCCATCGCTGTCTTGATGCTGAGCGCCGCAGGCGCACTGGCGGGCTGCAAGTCTCCGGCGCGGCCCGCGGCGGCCGAGGCGCCTGTCGCGGATGCGTCACGCGGGGGACTCCGGCCCGTGTCCTCGTTCGCCTCCATCGAGGACCCGGCGGCCCGGTCTGTCGCGCTCTTCGTCGAGGCAGGGCGGGTGATTGCGCATCCGCGCTGCGTCAACTGCCACCCGGCGGATGGTGTGCCCCGGCAGGGGATGGAGCAGCGCCTGCACGAGCCGAAGGTGTCGGGCGGAGCGGATGGGCACGGGGCGGCGGGGCTGCACTGCGAGGCGTGCCATCAGCAGACGAACACGCCGCTGGTGGGTGCAACGCTTCGGAGCATCCCGGGCAATCCGAAGTGGGCCCTGGCTCCGAAGGAGATGGCGTGGGTGGGGAAGTCGCTGGGAGAGATTTGCGAGCAGCTGAAGGACCCGAAGCGCAACGGCGGCAAGTCGCTGGAGGCCATCCACCACCACATGGCGGAGGACGTGCTGGTGGGTTGGGGATGGAATCCCGGGCCGGGACTGGAGCCGGTGCCCGGTACCCAGGCGGCGTTCGGTGCGCTCATCCAGGCATGGATTGCCAACGGCGCGGCGTGCCCGAAGTCCTAGGTTCCTGGTTCACTCAGCGGGTGGGTAGCTCGCGGAAGGTGGTGCCTTCCAGCGCGAGGTGGCGCACGGCCTCCATGAAGCGCTGGGTGCCGACAATCACCGTGGCGTAGCTGCCCACTCGGAACACATCGAGGTCCGTGGGCAGCGAGGCCGCCTCCAGAATGGGTTGCTCCGGTAGGCGGAATGCGACGCGGCCACAGGTGGCGCACGGCGGAAGCAGGTCCGTGGGCAGGCAGTCCGGGTGCAGCCGGCCATGCGGCTCGAGCTGCAGCTCCAGCAGTTCCGGAGGATTCTTCTGCCGGAAGGCGAGCTCCGTCCGGCAGCCGAGCAGACCTCGCACACCCTCGGCCTGGAGACGCTCCAATTCCTCCCTGCGCACGAGCAGCATGATGTCCCCCAGCCAGGTGAAGGGAGCGAACTTCCCGGAGGCCGTACCCACCAGCGGCCCGAAGCTGGTACCGGGCGGCAGCGCCGCGTTCGGTGGTGCCAGGGGACGTACCAGCTCGCGCAGTCGGGCGAACTCGGTGAATGGTTCGGGCCTTGGTTTCTCGAACTCACTCCGCTCCGGCAGTTGCGACAGGTCAATGGCAGGGTATTGGTGGCCTGAAGAGCTCCACGTCGCTCCACATGTGGAGCAACGAGCGCCGGGCAGCCCCCACTTGTGCGCGGCATCAAGGCTCCCGTTGAAGCGCTCCCAGCACGCCTTGTCTCGCCGGAGCTCAAAGATGCGCGTCATCTGTCCAGGCTCTCTCATGTCCCTGGCATCGAATAGTAGGGCTGAATAGGCCCGCCGATGAGCTGGAAGCGGTAGATGAGCTCCCCTGCATGTTTGAAGATCTCCTCGGGGGAGGCGTTCTCATTGCCTCTCCTGAACTCGCGCCACGCTTCGTTCCAGCGTCCTCCCGAAGGGCCACCTTCGTGGATTCGCCGGTGGAGGTCGCGTGGAATGGGCATGGTGTAGTCGTGAATCTCGACGCCCTGCCGCACGAACCACTCCGCCAGATCCTTCGCCTGGGGGAAGATGTGATGTTTCTCGGTTCGGCCGGGAGGGAGCTGGCGTGACGGCGGGATGAGCTCTTCTGGACCGCCGTTCCAGTTGGGGAAGACCATGACGGCTCCCCGAGGAAGCTTGTGCGCGCCTCCCCAGTTCCTGCGGGGCCCACTTCCTGGCGCCGCCGTGGCGGCTGGCGGCCGTGCGGGAGGGAATCGTGCCAGCTCCAGTTCACCGGGCAGTGCCTCGCAGGGGTAGAAGCCGCAGGTGTCACCCAGGCATAGAAGGGTGACGCACGCGTCGTCATGGGGCGTGTGGCACTCCCCACGCGCCTCATCCCAAGGCTGCACGGCTGCGTTCGTGACGGTGGAACAGCCCAGCCAGCACGTGGCCAGCAACGCGAGGCAGAGCGCTGGGAGGTCGCGCACGGCCCAAGGACGTTAGTGGAACGCCGCCGGGGTAATCCAGCGCTCGGTCAAGGCACGAGCGTCTTCTCGCGTGCCGCCTTCAGCCGTTCCGGTGTCAGTGGCAGGTCTCTCACTCGCACGCCTGTGGCGTCGAAGACCGCGTTGGCGAGCGCCGCGGCAGTGGGGCCTTGCGTCGCCTCTCCCGCTCCGAGGAACGGCTCTCCCGGCCGGTCGATGAGCGCGACCTCCACGGGCGGCACCTCGGAGAAGGTGAGGATGGGATAGCTGCTCCAATCACGCGAGACGATTCGGCGGCCGTCGTGCCGGACCGCTTCCTTCAGACTCCAGCTCAGCGACTGGATGAGCCCACCCTCGAGCTGGTTGATGAGCCCGTCCGGGTTCACCACCTCGCCCGCGTCCGCCGCCACCACCGCCCGCTGCACCTGGATGGCTCCCGCCTTCTCGTCCACGGAGACCTCCATGCAGACCGCGCAGTAGCTGGCGACGTTCTTGTAACGCGCGAAGGCCATGCCTCGTCCACGCCCGGGTGGGCGCGGCTTGTCCGACCAACCGAAGCGCTCCGCCGCCTTCTCGATGACGGCCTTCGCTCGCTCATCCAGCAACTGCCGGAGCCGGAAGGTGACGGGGTCGGTCTTCGCCGCGTGCGCCAGCTCGTCCACGAAGGACTCGATGGAGAAGACGTTGGCATAGGCCCCGAGGCTCCGGTGCGAGGACACTCGCAACGGCATCTGCTCCACGAAGTGCGTCGTCACCCTCCGACCCGGGAAGGCATAGAGCGGAATGGCGTTCCGGTCGGCGGAGTAGTTCGGCGGCCCTCCATTCCAGGGCGGAGACATGGGAAAGGGCTTCGCCAGGGAGCGGCCCGCCAGCAGGTTGCCGGGATTGCCTCCGGGCCGCGTACCGTGCGGCGTGGACCACAGCTCGTAATCCCAGTCGAGCACATGCCCCGCCGCGTTCACCGTCGCTCGGACCTTCGTCACCATCGCCGAGCCATACGGCTCCCACGTGTGCTCGTCCTCACGGGACCACTGCACGCGCACCGCCTTGCCAGGCAGGGCACGCGCCAGCAGCGCCGCATCGGCCGCCGCGTCGTCCGCGCCGTTGTGGCCGTAGCAGCCCGAGCCCTGCAGGTGCCGGCCCCGCACCTTCTCCGCCGGCAGGCCGACCAGCTTCGCGATGGCCGCGCTGGTGTCGAACACACTCTGGCTGTGGGTGTGCACCGTCAGGGTGTCCCCGTCCCACTCCGCCACCGCGCAGGACGGACCGATGGCCGCGTGCATCTGGTACGGCCGGCGGTAGCGCGCCTCCAACGTGCGTACCGGTGCCTCGTCCGTGGGGCGTGGGACGTCCTCGATGACGGTGTCCTTCGCGGGTTGCGCCAGCAGCCACGCATACGGGTCCGCGGGCAGCGTGGCCTGCTCCTTCCACCGGGCAGCCTCCGCCAGGCGCGCCGCGGCCTTGATGACCTGCCACTCCTTCGTCGCGATGACGCCCAGGAAGTCTCCGTCGCGCACCACCTTCAGCACACCCGGCAGTCCCTCCACGCTCGCGGTGTCCACCTCGACGAGCTTCGCTCCGTACGACGGCGCGCGGATGACACGCCCGTGCACCAGCGCGTCCGAGCGGAAGTCCTGCACGAAGACCGCCTCCCCGGTGACCTTGGCCGGCAGGTCCACGCGGGGCACGGACTGGCCGATGTAGCGGCGCTCGGAGACGGGCTTGGGCGCCACGCTCCCGGTGGCCTCCCGGCTCAGGGACTTGCCGCCCATCAGGCTCCAGTAGGTGACCGAGCGGCCTCCCGGCGCGGTGATGGTCCCGTCCCGCACCTTCAATCGCTCTTCCTTCACCCCCAGGCGCTTGCCCGCCATGGTCAGCAGGAGGGAGCGGACCTCGGCGGAGGCGTAGCGCACCGCCGTGCCTCCTTCCGGGATGGACATGCTGCCGGCGGTGACTCCCTCGTTCGGCGTCAGCGCCGTGTCTCCGGAGATGAGCTTCAGCCGCTGGAAGTCGACGTCCAGCTCGTCGGCGCAAATCTGGCCCAGCGCCGTCAGCACGCCCTGGCCCAGCTCCACCTTGCCCGTCTTCAGCGTCACGACTCCATCGGCGCCAATGGACAACCACGCATCGAGCTGGCTGTTGCGCTTCAGGGCTCCCGGCAATCCCTTGCGCCCCGGTGCCGCGCCGAGCGCGAAGGGGCCTGTCAGGGCGAAGGCCAGCACCAGGGTGCCCTGCAGGACGGAGCGACGGCTCAGGGGCGTGCTCATCGGGCCAGTTCCTCCGCGGCGCGCTGGATGGCGCGCACGATGCGGTTGTGCGAGCCACACCGGCACAGGTTGGCATCCAGCGCGCTGCGAATCTCCGCCTCCGTGAGCCGGGGCTTCTCCCGCAGCAGCGCCACCGCCGCCATCACCATGCCGGGGATGCAGTACGCGCACTGTCCCGCCTGCTCGGTCAGGAACGCGCGCTGGACTGGATGCAGGGTGCCGTCCGGCGCCTTGAGGCCTTCCAGTGTGGCCACCTCACGTCCGCCCAGCGCCGAAGCCGGGACGAGGCAGGAGCGCAGCGACTTCCCATCGCACAGCACCGTGCACGCGCCGCACTGGCCGACGCCGCAGCCGTACTTCGCCCCGTTCAGTCCCAGCTCGTCGCGCAGGACGTAGAGGAGGGGCGTGTCTTCCTCGGCGTCGATGGCGTGCGCCCTGCCATTGACGTTCAGTGTGAAGGCCATCGAGCGTGCTCCTTTCCACACACCCTACCGCAGGCCGGCGCGGCTCCTTCCAGCCCGGCGGCAGGTGGCATCACGTCACTGTGCCGCCGTGAAGCAGTGCACATCCGGTGCGTGACGCGGCGCGGCCGGAGCCGTCCTCGGGCTCCGTAAGGAGTTCTTAAGAACTCGCCTCTACTTTGAGCATCGGGCGCCGGGCCGGCGTCGCGCTCGCTATTGCTCATCACGGAGAAGAGGCATGAACCTCAAGGCACGGTACATGGCCGTCGCGCTGCTCGCGGCCGGCTGCTCGTCGGAGACTGTCGTCACGGAAGATGCCACGACGGAGGTGGCGGAGGCCCTGGGCGACGTCCAGGACGCCGACGTCCCCATGGGACGCGAGCTCATGGGAGGAATCCCCGTGCATGCGCGCCGATGGGAGCACGAAGGCATCCAGTGTGACACCACGCCCGAGAGCGCCTCCGTCGAGGTCTGCGGGCAGACCTTCCAATCGGAGCTCCACCTCGCGTGGACCGAATGCCAGGCCCGCTTCATGGGACACGGCGGACGCAGCTGGCATGGCGGTCCTCCGGGCTCGGAGGGGGATGCCTCCACCGCGCCCAGGGCGCCGGTCTCCGCGGGTTCCGTGGACGTGGTGACCACGGTGGCGCCCACCGCCGAGTGCGCCGAGGGCGTGGCGCTGCGCTTCCAGCAGCAGTCCACCCACGACATCACCCACACGCGCGGCGATGGCTCGTCCCGCAAGCTCACCGGCACCCTCACCTCCACCGTCATCGGCGTGTCCGATGAGAAGCCACAGTCCCGCTCCACCACCGTGGACACCACGCGCGCCCGCCTGGATGCGGAGGGCAACGTCATCGACAGCCTCCACCTGACGGGCTCGCTGGAGGAGACGTTCGACTCGGCCGCCGTCACTCCGACCCATGTCAGCTCGGGCACGCTGACGTCGACGGATGCCGGGGGCAACACCTCCACGGTGACGCTGAGCGCCGTCACCCGTGTGCCGCCGTCCGTGTGCACCTGGCCGGTGTCCGGCACGCTGGAGCGCGCCGAGGCGGATGGCTCCACCCACGTGCTCGTCTACGGGCCCGAGTGCGGCCAGGCGACGCTGGACGGTGAGTCCATCACCCTGCCTTCGCGTCCCGGCCGTGGCGGTGAGGGCCGTGGCGGTGGACGGGGTGGGCCCCGCGGCGGCGGCCACGGTGGCCGGCCGCGCCCGGGTGGGGCTCCGGACAGCGGGGCCTGAGCGGCGCTGAAGTCAGCGAGGCGACAGGGGACAGCAGGGCAGGAGCGCGAGGTCGAACATTCCGCGCTCCGAGTCGTGAGGTCCTGACCCCCACAGCGGCGCGCGGGCGCATTCCCCTCCTGCCCGGGCCGGGAGAGACTGACTTCCCCTCCGTCAGTCCTCCGCGCCGCCCACCGTCGAGGTCAGGCCCATGACCCTGCTTCCCCTGAAGCTTCGCGACCTGAATAGCGCCATGGTGTTGGCCTGGCGCCGGGAGTTCCACGGCTGTGAGGGCGTCGAGGTCTCCGGAGGCGACATCTTCGGAGAGCGCGCGGACGCCATCGTCAGCCCGGCCAACAGCTTCGGCTACATGGATGGCGGCATCGACCTGGTCTACAGCCAGTTCTTCGGCTGGGACCTCCAGACGCGCCTCCAGGAGCGGCTTCGCGCCGAGCACCATGGCGAGCTGCCCGTGGGCTCGGCGCTCATCATCGAGACGCGGCATGCGGAAATCCCCTGGCTCGTCAGCGCTCCCACCATGCGCATCCCCATGGCCGTACCCGACACGGTGAATGCCTGGCTCGCCTTCCGGGCCACGCTGCGTGCCGTGCAATCACACAACGCCGCCAACCCGCACAGGCCCATCCGGAGCCTGCTCTGCCCCGGCCTGTGTACCGCCGTGGGTCGGATGCCACCCGCGCGCGCTGCCCGGCAGATGCGCAGGGCGTGGGACGTCGTCGTCCTCGGACAGCCGTGGCCACCTCCCACGCCCGGCGGGACGCTCCAGGCCCACTTCGACCTCATTGCCTGACGGCGCACCACGTCAATCCCTAGCAGGAACCGTAGTAAGTGAAATCCCGTAGATTCTTGTAAATCAAACTTCTTTAGCAGCACCATACGCACCCACACTGATTTCCAGGGGGACGTATGGTCGAGAAGCGAATGCGGGGCGCCTTGGGCGTCTCGATGTTGACGTTGTTGGCGGGGGCCTGCACCGAGGCTCCTCCCCGGGAGAAGCAGGCGCCGGAGGCCGTGGCGCGGCGGGCCTCGACGGCCCTGGCCGACGGGCTCCAGGTGGTGTCCCGGGACGCGGCCGCGGTTCCCACCTTCATCACGGGCCCGCTCGGGCTCGTTCCAACGCAGGCCGAAGCCGTCAAGTCCATCCAGCGGGGGCAGCTGCTGCCGGCGCTGGCCCAGGTGGCGGCGCCCTTCCGGCTGGCCCCGGAGGACCTCGACCTGACGAAGGCCTATGTCGGCTTCGACGGGGACGCGCACTTCCGCTTCGCCGTGAGGCAGGAGGGCGTGGAGGTGCTGGGCGCGGAGCTGCGGCTGCATGCGCGCAACGGCGCCGTCTTCGCGGCGAACACCAACATGCGCGGGGACCTGCGGCGGGCGCCTTCCAAGGCCACCGTCGCCCCCGAGGCCGCCATCGCGGCGGCGAAGGCGGACCGCGCGGCTCCGGCGGGGGCCGCCGTCACCGGCACGCCCCGGCTCGTCTACTGGCGTGACGGCGGCGACCTCGTGCTGGCGTACGAAGTGCGCGTCACGGGCATGGGCGAGGACGGCGTGCCGGTGGACGACTCGGTGCTCGTCAATGCGAGCAACGGAGACGTGTTCGAGCGCCTCCCTCACATCCACGCCGCGCTGAATCGCCAGGTCGTCGACGGGGACGGCGGCCCGGGACGCAGCGAGGGGCAGCAGCCGGTGGAGAACCCCCTGGTCAACATCGCCTACGACCACCTGGGCTCCGCCCATGAGTGCTACCGCGACCTGTTCGGCTACGACTCGTATGACGGCGCGGGCGCAACCCTCCACAGCACCGTCTACCGGGGAGGGCCCTTCTTCAACGCGTTCTGGGATGGCACGCGAATCGTCCTCCGCGAAGGTGGCGTGGCGGCGCCCGAGCTCTCCCGGGCCCTGGACGTCATCGCGCACGAGTTCACCCACGGGGTCATCGACCATACCTCGGGCCTCATCTACTCGGGCGAGTCCGGCGGACTGAACGAAGGCATCGCCGACATCTTCGGTGCCGTCTGCGAGTGGCATGGCAGGGGCAAGGTCGTCGACGCCAACACGTGGCTCTTCGCCGAGGACGTGTGGACGCCCGACATCCCGGGAGACGCCCTCCGCTACATGCACGACCCCAAGCTGGATGGCGTGTCGCTGGACTCCTACGCCGACTACGTGTCGGGCACCGACGTGCACTACAGCTCGGGCATCGCCAACCTGGCCTTCTACCTGCTGTCGCAGGGCGGCCTGCACCCGCGGACTCCCAACCAGCTGCCGGTGACGGGCATCGGCATCGAGAAGGCCGCGCGCATCTTCTACAAGGCGAACGTGGACCTGCTGCTGCCCTCGTCCAACTTCGAGGCCGCGAAGACGGCCACCGAGCAGGCCGCGGCCCAGCTGGGCTACGACGCGGCGACCGTGACGTCTGTCACCCGCGCGTGGACGGCCGTGCAGGTGGGTATCATCCGCCAGCCTCCGTCCACTCCGCTGGAGAAGGACGTCCCCGCCACCAACCTCTCGGGCGCGCGGGGCCAGCAGCGCTACTTCTCGGTGGTGGTGCCCGAGGGCGCTACCGACCTGACCTTCACCCTGGCTGGCGGCACGGGGGACGCGGACCTGTACGTGCGTCAGGGCTCCGCGCCGACGACCACCAGCTATGACTGCCGTCCCTACCGGGCCGGCAACAACGAGGTGTGCACCTTCGCGGCTCCGGCCCACGGCACCTGGTACGCGATGCTGAACGGCTTCAGCGCGTACAGCGGCGCCTCGCTGGTGGTGACCTGGAAGGGCGGCTACATCCCCGTGGAGCCGGGCGTCCTGGTGACGGACCTGTCCGGCGAAGCAGGCGCATCCCAGGTCTTCACGGTCCAGATTCCCGAGCCCGCGGAAGGGGCCTACCGTACCGTCCATGCCCGCCTGCGCGGCACCGGCAACGCGGACCTCTACGTGCTGCGCGGAGCCGCTCCCACGCCGAGCGCCTACGACTGCCGAAGCATGAACGAGCACAGCACGGAGAACTGCGACCTGAGCTTCGCCGAGCCGGGCAAGTACTACGTCCGCGTCTACGGCGCGAAGGGCGGCTACACGGCCGGCTCGCTCATCGTCACGTACGACTGACGCGGCCCCGAGCCGCGAGAGCCCGTCCCTCCCCGTGGCGTGACGCAGGGGAGGGCGGGTGCGGCGGCCTTCAGTGGACCGGGGTGGCGACGTGCCCCGGCCCGCCGGGCTGGCCAGGCGGAGGCGGCGGCACCACGCGGGCCATGCCCACGAAGGAGCCCGGCTCGCGCCCGTCGCCCGTCGCGGTCGACAGCTTCAGCGCGAGCACCGAGCTGCCGCGCAGTGACAGGTCCCGCTGCTCCACCAGCTCGCGCAGGGCCACGTCCACCGAGCCCAGCAGCTCGCCGCCGCGCGAGTCCTCCAGGAACACCTGGAAGGTGACGCGCTGGTCGTCGAAGGCGTTGGCGATGGTGACGAACTCCGCGTCGAAGCCGGCGTAGATGCCGTGCTGCACAGGCGTCGTCAGGCGCGTGCCATCCGGCAGCAGGGCCTCCACCCGGAGCTTCGGGCGGTTCTCGTAGGGGAGGGTGTTGGCCAGCTCCAACACCATGTCCGACATCCCCCGGCGAGCGGCCATCTCCGACAGCCGGTGGGCGAGCCGGCTGAACAGCGGGCTGGCCACGCCCACCCAGGCATTGCCGTCCGGGCGGCCCGGCGACACCAGCAGCGAGCGCACCGCGACGCGGTAGGGGCGGGGCTGCACGCGCTCCAGCTGCTTCTGGGCGTAGCCGTCATCCTGCCCGGTGCGCAGCGCGCCCCGGTAGGTGTCCGCGGCCGCGTGCCAGTCGCGGTTGGCGAGCTGCTGCTCGGCCTGCCCCATGTGGCGCACGTACTCCTCCGCCGGCGCCGCCCGGCCCCCCGGGCGCAGGCCCAGCGCGGCGCGGTAGCGCTCCAGCGCCACCGGCCAGTCGTGGTGCGCGCGGGCCTCGTCACCCTCGCGGGCCAGCCGCTCGTACTCGAAGGTGATGTACTGCTCGTGCTCCACCGCGATGCCCTGCGCCCACCCGGCCTGCGAGCCGTCCAGCCCCGCGACGAGCTGCGCCAGCCCGTGCGCCGCGATGAGGTCGCGCTCCTGCCGGTAGCCCTCCGCCCGGGCGCGCCCGCCGGTGACAATCTGCCGCTTCACCGCGTCCGCCCGCGTCTTCACCTCGGGCGTCTGGGAGAGCTTCGTGGCGCGCTCCAGCTCCCCGACGGCCTCCGGGTACTGGCCGCGCTGCGCCTGCTCCGCCGCCCCGTCCAGGATGCCCAGCGCCACCCGCGAGGCCGCGTTGGCGCGGAAGGAGGCAATCTCCACGTTGCCACCGTCGATGCCCAGGGCGAAGTCCGCCTCGGACAGCGCGCAGTTCCAGTCGTCCACCTGGGCGCATGTCTGCGCGCGCTTCCACGTGTCCGTGAGGGCCTGCTCGCGAGCCTGGTCGAACTTCACCTTCAGCTCCGCGTTGTCCGGCTCGCTCGCCAGCGCCTGCCGGTAGGCCGAGTACGCGCCCTTCCAGTCGCCCACGGCCGCGGCCCGGTCTCCCGATTTCTCATAAGCCGCACACGCGGACAGCAGGACGGCCACCATCAACCCAAGCACCACTCGCTTCATGTCGCGGAACTCCCTTGCCAGAGGGAGCCGAGGATAGCCGATGCCCGAGATGGCGGTTTTCGGGCGGCCGAGTCGGCGGATACCCACGCGCAGCCATCCGAAGCACAGCAATCAAGTTATTCCAGCTTATTTCTGGTATCCACGACTCAAGCCCGCCCTCTGTGGGGACGGGCGAGTTCAGGAGGCCCATCATGATCTACGTCGCGTTCGAGCCTGGACTGCAGATTCTCGGGCAGGCCCTCTACACGATTGCCGACGGGTTCGGCACGTTCAAGAGCATCGCCGCCCAGTACTTCCTCGCGGAGGGCGTGGGCACGGCCAACCCGGACGGCTCGCTGAAGCTGGACCCCGCGGCCTGGTACCCCGTGGAGGCGGAGCTGCGGGTGATGAAGCGGGTGGAGCAGGAGCTGGGCTCGCTGGTGGTCTTCAACGGCGGGAAGAAGATTCCCGAGAACGCGGTGTTCCCCCCGTCGGCGGACATCCACACGGGGCTGGCCGCCATCGACATCGCGTACCACATGAACCATGGGAAGAACGGCCGGCCGCTGTTCGACGCGGCCACGGGCCGGAAGCTGCCCGGCGTCGGCAGCCTCGCGTACGAGCCGTCCCCGTCCGGCAACGCGGGCAGGCTCATCGCCCACAGCTTCTACCCGGACGAGTTCATCCGCGGGCTCATCGTCTCCATGGCGCACAAGTTCAAGCCCCAGGCCCGCGTGCAGCTGGACGCCACGAGGCCGAGCGTCACCAAGGGGGGCGAGACGACCACCTGGCTCATCACCTGGTAGCGCGTCCGGAGGGAGCCGCCCGTTCCGCGCGGCTCCGCTCCGGCCTGCTTTCCAGGGCCCGCTCAGCTCACCGCGGGCGTGGACGCCGACGGCGGGGTGGCGGTGGCCTCCGGAGCGGGGGCCTGCGTCTGGGACACCGCCGTGGCGCCGTTGCCGGCGGCCTGGGCCGCCACCTGCGTCAGCAGGCCCGTCATCCGCCGCGCGAAGCGGTTCGGGTCGGCGATGGTGCTGCCCTCGGTGAGCAGCGCCTGGTCGTGGAGCAGCTCAATCCACTCCTTCACCTGCTCGGCGCCCGGCTCGCGCTCGGTCAGCGCCTTGAGGTGGGCGATGACGGGGTGCTTCGGGTTGACCTCCATGATGCGCTTCACGCGCGGCATGCCCATGCCCTTGCCGCGCTGCTGGAGCAGCCGCTCCAGGTACGCGGGCGTGCCGCCCTCCGGCACCACCAGGCACACCGGTGAGTCCGTCAGCCGGTCCGACACGCGCACCTCGCGCACCGAGTCCTGGAGCACGTCCTTCATCTTCGTGGTGAGCGTCTTCAGCCCCTCGGCGCTCTGCTCCTGCTCCTTCTTCTGCTCGTCCGAGGACTGCAGCTTCAGGTCCGACGTGAGCGCGGACACCAGCGGCTTGCCCTGGAACTCGCGCAGGCCCTGCGCGGCCCACTCGTCCACCGGGTCCGTCATGTAGAGGACCTCGTAGCCGCGGCTCTTCAGCGCCTCCAGGTGGGGGCTGTCCGCCACCGCCTGCCGGGACTCGCCGTAGATGTAATAGATGGCCTCCTGGCCCTCCTTCATCCGCGACACGTAGTCCGCCAGTGAGGTGAGCCCCTCCTCACGCGAGCTCTCGTAGCGCAAGAGGCCGCCCAGCTTGTCCTTGTGCTCGGCCTCGGTGGCCAGGCCCTCCTTCACCACGGTGCCGAAGGCCTTCCAGAACTCGCGGTAGTCGTCGGGCTTGTCCTTGGCCAGCTTCTCCAGCAGGTCCACCGACTTCTTCACCACGTGCTTGCGGATGGCGCGCACCACCTGCGAGTCCTGCAAGAGCTCGCGCGACACGTTCAGCGGCAGGTCGTCCGAGTCGATGACGCCGCGCACGAAGCGCAGCCACTGCGGCACCAGCTCCTCGCAGCGGTCCATGATGAACACGCGCTTGACGAACAGCCGCACGCCGCGCTGCTGCTGGGCGTTCAAGTCGAAGGGCGGGTGCTTGGGCACGAAGAGCAGGCCGGTGAACTGCTGGTTGCCGTCCGCCTTGAAGTGCGTCCACGCCAGCGGCGCTTCCCAGTCATGCGTCAGGTGCTTGTAGAACTCCTGGTACTGCTCGTCCGTGATTTCGGACTTGGAGCGCTGCCACAGGGCGCTGGCCTTGTTGACCACCTCCAGCGACGTCTCCGTCTTCGCGTCATCCCCCGTCCCGGTGGTCTTCTTCACCTGGAGCTTGATGGGGTGGCCCACGTAGTCCGAGTACTGCGTAATCAGCGTCCGCAGCCGGTACTCCTCGAGGAACTCCTTCTGGTCCTCCTTGAGGTGGAGGATGACGGCGGTGCCCCGGGAGGCGCGCTCGGCCGGCTCCACCGTGAAGGAGCCCTTGGCCTCGGACGTCCACCGCCAGGCCTGCGCGTCCTTGCCGGCGGCGCGGCTGACCACCTCCACCCGGTCCGCGACGAGGTACGCGCTGTAGAAGCCCACGCCGAACTGGCCGATGAGCTGCATGTCCTTCTGGCCCTTCTGGGACAGGGCCTCGATGAACTCGCGCGAGCCGGAGTGGGCGATGGTGCCCAGGTTCTTCACCAGCTCGTCGTGGGACATGCCGATGCCGGTGTCTTCGATGGTGACGGTGCCCTTCTCCGCGTCGGGGATGACGCGCAGCTCCAGGGCGGGCTCGTCCGCCAGCAGCTCGGGCTCCGTGATGGAGCGGAAGCGCAGCTTGTCGAGCGCGTCGGACGCGTTCGACACCAGCTCGCGCAGGAAGATCTCCTTGTGGCTGTAGAGCGAGTTGATGACCAGGCTGAGGAGCTGGTTGATTTCCGCCTGGAAGGCGTGGGTTTCCCGCTGGGGGGAGTTTTCGACGGACATGTAGCAAGGCCTCCGGGCGCTCCATGGAGCGCGAGCGTCGTCTCCCCATAACCATGGAAAAGGGCGTGTCGAGGGCAGGGGCCCCGGAAGCATGCCCGCCGGCCAGCCCGGCGGCCGTGTCCCGGGGCGCCTCCCACCCGGGGCTACGGGGTGGGGCCGGCGTGCCGGTAGTCCTGGCCGAAGTTGTTGTCCCAGTACGTCTGCCCGTTGACCTGGTAGCGGACGGCGAACTTCAAGGAGGCGCCGGTGACGCCGGGGATGTGGGCCTGCCAGCGCTCCACGTTCTTCACGTTGGGGCTGTTGATGTAGGCGTAGGCGTAGGTGTAGCCGCTGACGAACCCGGCGGGCGCCTCGTGCGAGGTGGCCCAGTTGTCCGTGGTGTAGACCACCGTCACGCTCTTCGTGTACGCGAGGTTCTTCACGTCGATGCTGACGTCCAGGTCACCGTTGGCCCGCCAGAAGCTGGCGTCGACGAGGACATTCGTGTTGTGCAGCATGGGGCCGTCGTTCCGGCCGAGGTGGTAGTTCGCCCCCCAGTTGTTGTCCCAGTAGAAGGTGCCGCCCACCACGAGGCGGGGGACGAACTCCAAATCACGCGAGGGCTCGGGGTTCGCTCCCCAGCTGGGGTACTGCTTCGTCACCCGCCAGATTTCGAAGCCCGGGCTGGCGGGGCCCACGTAGGTGCCGGGGAGGTTCACCCAGGAGCCGTCCGGCTGC
This sequence comes from Pyxidicoccus xibeiensis, assembly GCF_024198175.1. NCBI lineage: Bacteria > Pseudomonadati > Myxococcota > Myxococcia > Myxococcales > Myxococcaceae > Pyxidicoccus > Pyxidicoccus xibeiensis. The sequence continues at coordinate 26,088 of NZ_JAJVKV010000028.1, read as the reverse complement.
TTCTGGTAGACGTAGACGAACTTCTCGTAGGCGAGGTTCTTCACCAGCAGGGTGTACGTGACGTCCTGCCAGCTCTGCCCACGGTAGGAGCTCACGGCGCTGTGGGCCTTGAGCAGGCGGATTTCGTCGGCGGCCAGCGCGGGGGCGGAGACAAGGCCCAGGGTGAGCGCGGCCACCAGGCCCAGCAGGGCGCGCCAGCGGGGGGCGGAGGAAGCGGGGCGGGGTGACTTCGTCATGGTGCAGGCTCCTTGCGAACCCCCGCCCGGGACAGGGCGCCGGGGACCCTGGGGCGCCCAGGGCCCGCGCATGTTCGCAGTCTGCTCCGACCTTCGTCGCGCCGCGCGGGGTCACCCGTCAACCGGCGGGCGCCATGTCAGGGATGGGGCGCCGCTCGGACCGTTGAATTTGGGTGTGGATGAACTTCCGGAGCTTCTGAATCGCAGGCTGTGAGGCGAGAGGCGTCATGTCCACCCCTTCCAACCGGAGCGCCAGCGTCCGGGCCAGGGCCGTGGGCCTCACGCCCAGCAGGGCGGACAGCGCCTCGCGTGGGGCGGTGCGTGCCCAGGCGAGGTGCTCCGGCGTGGGCTCGCGGCCGGAGACCTGCAGCAGGAGGGCGGGCTCCAGGAAGAGGAGCCCTTCCGGTGGTGCCCGCAGGAGAATCACTCGCAGTGGCAACCCGGTGCGCGCCGCATCGGGGTTGAGCAGGGAATAGACGTAGGCCTTGTCCCATTCACGGGCGTCGGGGCCACGCCTCCTTCGAGGACCGAGCACCAGCGCCACGGTGGCGCCGCCATGGAGCAGCGCGCGGGCACGGCTGACGGCGTTGACCCAGCTGCGTCCATCCGCCACGTCGACTCTTCCCTCGAGCTCGGCGCCCAGCAACCTGCGCAGCAGCAGGGCCGCGGGCTCGCTCGAGGTGATGACCTGGGGCTTCATCGGAAGTCCTCCTTGGCGAGTGGATGGTCCAGGGTTCCCACTTCGACGGCGACGCGCCACTTTCGCCGGAGGGAGGCGCGCATGCCGTGCTCCAGCGCCATGGCGATGTCCGTATCGCGCCAGAGCAGGACATTGCGAAGCGGGTGGGCCGCCACGGCCTTCAAGGCAGGCCAGGTGAACCCACTGGTGCTGAACAGCAGTCCCAGCGCGGGGCTCGGCCTGCGCTGCATGCGCACGGAGAGCCTGGCGATGGCTTCGAAGCCGATGGGCTCGGCGTGGTCCTTCGCCTCCACGAGACACGACAGTCCATCGACGTAGACGCCCCCGTCGATCTGCTCGATGACGCTCGCGTAGGGCCAGACCACCTTCGCTCCTTCGAGCTGGAAGGCCCGCAGCAGCAGGAACTCGAACGCCCTGCCAGGAGCCCCCCCCTCGATTCGTTCGCGCCGCCTCACCCGTCCCCACAGCGCGAGAAGCTCTGCCTGCCCCATCTCCTGCACTCTCCGCGCATAGCCCTCCTCGACCCCCACGCCTCCACCTCCCTATACAACCTGATGAGTAGAAGAGTCTACGGGTGACCCCTGACATTCCATGGAGGCAGGGGCGCTCCCTGGCCGTCCGGACTCGAAGCAAGCCCTCTGCCAACTGTTCACCCGTCTCACCACGTGGTGCTGTAAGGGCGCCACCCGTTGGAGTAGGGAAGGGCGTCATGAACCGTCCCTTCCTGTCCCTGCTCGGCGCGGTGCTGCTGTCCGGCGCCGCGTCCGCCGCGGAGAAGACCCCCGCCCGCATCCCCGAGGCCGCCGAGCTGCAGCGCATGACGGCGCGCTTCGCTCCGGTGGAGCTCCGGGTGGACCTCAAGGCCCTGCCCGACACCGAGCGCCGCGCCCTGGCGAAGCTCGTCCAGGCGTCGAAGCTGATGGACTCGCTCTTCCTGCGCCAGCGCTGGGCCGGCAACGAGACGCTGCTGCTCGACCTGCTGCATGACGACTCGCCGCTGGGCCGCGCGCGCCTGCACGCGTTCCTCCTGGACAAGGGGCCCTGGAGCAGCCTCGACGAGGCCCGGCCCTTCCTCCCCGGCGTGCCCGCGAAGCCGGACTCCGCCAACTTCTATCCGGCCGGCGCCACCAAGGCCGAAGTGGAGGCCTGGGTGAAGTCGCTCCCCGAGGCCGCGCAGAAGGACGCCACCGGCTTCTACACCACCATCCGCCGCGACACGGCGGGCAAGCTCATCGCCGTGCCCTACAGCGTCGAGTACCAGGGTGAGCTGGCCCAGGCCGCCGCGCTGCTGCGCGAGGCCGCCGCGCTCACGAAGCAGCCCACGCTCAAGGCCTTCCTCACGTCCCGCGCGGACGCGTTCCTGTCCAACGACTACTACGCCAGCGAGGTGGCGTGGATGCAGCTGGACGCCAGCATCGAGCCCACCATCGGGCCCTACGAGGTCTACGAGGACGAGTGGTTCAACTACAAGGCCGCCTTCCAGTCCTTCATCGGCCTGCGCGACGACGCGGAGACGCAGAAGCTCGCGAAGTTCAGCAGCCAGCTCCAGGGCCTGGAGGACAACCTCCCCATCGACCCGAAGCTGCGCAACGCGAAGCTGGGCGCGCTGGCCCCCATCCGCGTCATCAACTCCCTCTTCTCCGCTGGTGACGGCAACCGCGGCGTGCAGACGGCCGCCTTCAACCTGCCCAACGACGAGCGCGTGACGGAGAAGATGGGCTCCAAGCGCGTCATGCTCAAGAACGTGCAGGAGGCCAAGTTCCAGCGCGTGCTCGTGCCCATCGCCAAGGTGGCGCTCTCCGCGAAGGACCAGCAGGACGTCTCCTTCGACGCGTTCTTCACGCACATCCTCATGCACGAGCTGATGCACGGCCTGGGCCCCAGCAACATCACCGTGGGCGGCAAGGCCACCACCGTGCGCAAGGAGCTGCAGGCGGCCTCCAGTGCCATCGAGGAGGCCAAGGCGGACATCTCCGGCCTGTGGGCCCTGCAGCGCCTGGTGGACACGGGCGTCATCGACAAGTCGCTGGAGCGCACCATGTACACGACGTTCCTCGCGTCCGCGTTCCGCTCCATCCGCTTCGGCATCGACGAGGCGCACGGCAAGGGCATTGCCCTGCAGCTCAACCACTTCCTGGACACCGGCGCCGTCACCGTGGCCGCGGACGGCACCTTCGCGGTGGTGCCGGACAAGATTCGCCCGGCCGTCATCGCGCTCACGAAGCAGCTGATGGAAATCCAGGGGCGCGGCGACCGGAAGGCGGCCGAGGCCCTGCTGGCGAAGCAGGGCGTGGTACGGCCTCCCGTGGCGAAGGTGCTGGAGCGCCTCAAGGACGTGCCGGTGGACATCGAGCCCCGCTACGTCACCGCCGAGGAGCTGGTGCGCAACGCCAGCCCCGCGGCCGATACCGCCGTGCGGAAGTAGCCACCCCTCGCTGCCCCGGCCCGCCGCGGCGCTTTTCTCGTGCGCGGCGGGCGGGGCATGCTCAGTAAGCAGAAGAGATGCAGACCCCGGCCCGCCATCCCCGTCCAGCGCCCCCAGACCCCTGGGGCGTGCTGCTCGCGCTCACCGTCCTGGGCGCGTGGGGCGGGCACCTCGGGTGGCTGCTCCTGGCGCCCGGGCTGCCCTGGGACGCCCCGCTCACCTGGCTGCACATCGCCCTGCAGGCCTGGCTGTGCACCGGCCTCTTCATCACCGGCCATGACGCCATGCACGGCACCGTGTCCCGCCGGCGCTGGGTGAACGAGGTGGTGGGCACGGTCGCCTGCTTCCTCTTCGCGGGCCTGTCCTACCGCCGGCTGGTCGTGAATCACCGCGCGCACCACGCGGACCCGACGGGGGACGAGGACCCGGACTTCTCCACCCGCACCCAGGCCTTCTGGCCCTGGCTGGGCACGTTCATGGTCCGCTACACCACGCTGCCGCAGCTGGGCGTCATGGCGGCCAAGTTCAACGTGTTGCTCTTCCTGGGCGTGTCCCAGCCGCGCATCCTCGGCTTCTGGGTGCTGCCCGCGGTGCTGGGCACGCTGCAGCTCTTCTACTTCGGCACCTACCTGCCGCACCGGCGCCCGGAGACGCCGGACATGGCGCCCCACCATGCGCGCACCCTGCCGCGCAACCACATGTGGGCCATGCTGTCCTGCTACTTCTTCGGCTACCACTGGGAGCACCACCAGTCGCCCGGCACGCCCTGGTGGCGGCTGTGGCGCATGAAGGACGCCCGCGTCCGCGAGGCCGCCCTGGCCGCTCGGAGAGGGCCACCGGCCGTCGTCGCCGGGGCGCTTCCGGAGCAGGAGGGCGCCTCCCGGTAACCGCCGGGCGGGGTTGGCCGTTATACAGGGGCCATGAGCGACAAGCCGCCCGCCGAGCCCCCCAGCTCCGAAGTCACGCCCGAGGCGCTCTACCTGCGCCGCCGTGAGTTCCTCAAGAACGCCGGCCTCTTCGCCGGGACGGCCGCCGCCGTCGCCGGGGGCCTGTACCTGCTGGGCCGCAAGCAGACGCGCCCCATGGACGGCTTCGTCCCGGACGCGGGCCTGGTGCAGCAGCCGGTGGCGAAGGCGCAGGGCCCGTACGACACGGACGAGCCGCGCACGCCCTACGAGGACGTCACCACCTACAACAACTTCTACGAGTTCGGCCTCGACAAGAACGACCCGGCCCGCTTCGCGCACACGCTCAAGCCCCGGCCGTGGACCGTCACCATCGACGGGGAAGTCCACAAGCCGCAGACGGTGGACGTAGACCAGCTCACCTCCTGGTTCCCGCTGGAGGAGCGCGTCTACCGCATGCGCTGCGTGGAGGCCTGGTCCATGGTGATTCCGTGGCTGGGCTTCCCGCTGGGCAAGCTGCTCGAGCGCGTGGAGCCCACGTCGAACGCGAAGTACGTGGCCTTCACCACGCTGCTGGACCCGGAGCAGATGCCGGGCCAGAAGCGCCCCACGCTGGACTGGCCCTACGTGGAGGGGCTGCGCCTGGACGAGGCCCTGCACCCGCTCACGCTGATGGCCACCGGCCTCTACGGGCGGCAGCTGCCCAACCAGAACGGCGCGCCGCTGCGGCTGGTGGTGCCCTGGAAGTACGGCTTCAAGGGCATCAAGTCCATCGTCCGCATCTCCCTCACCCGCGAGGAGCCGCCCACCACCTGGAACCTGGCCGCGCCGCGCGAGTACGGCTTCTACGCCAACGTGAATCCGGACGTGGCCCACCCGCGCTGGAGCCAGGCCAGCGAGCGCCGCATCGGCGACTTCGACCGCCGCCCCACGCTGCCCTTCAACGGCTACGCGGAGCAGGTGGCCCACCTCTACGCCGGCCTGGACCTGCGCAGGAACTTCTGAGCCGGAGCCCACACATGGCCTCGCCTCCCCAACCCTGGCTCAACCCCGCGCTCACCGCGGGCGGACTCGCGCCCCTGCTGATGCTGGCCGTGCAGGGCCCCCGGGGAGATTTGGGCGCCAACGCGATTGAGGCCGCGCTCCACCAGACGGGCCTGCTCGCGCTGGTGCTGCTGCTGGCGTCGCTGGCGTGCACCCCGCTGCGGCTCGTCTTCAAGTGGACGTGGCCCGCGCGCGTGCGCCGCACCCTGGGCCTGCTGGCCTTCACGTACGCGTGCGCGCACTTCCTCGTCTACGCGGTGCTGGACCAGGGGCTGGCGCTGGGCGCCATCCTGGAGGACATCGGCAAGCGGCCCTTCATCACCGTGGGCTTCACCGCCCTGGTGCTGCTGGTGCCGCTGGCCGTCACGTCGACGAAGGCGTGGGTGCGCCGGCTGGGCTTCCCGCGCTGGCAGCGCCTGCACCGGCTGGCCTACGTGGCGGCGGCGCTGGGCGTGGTGCACTTCGTGTGGCGCGTGAAGAAGGACGCCACCGAGCCGCTCATCTACGGCGCGGTGCTGGCGCTGCTGCTGGCCATCCGCGTGGGTGAGGCGACGCGAAAACGCCGGGTCCGCGCCGCTGCGGCGGCCCGGAACCCGGCGTAGGAAGCCGCGCGAGGCGCGCGGCGGGGACTACTTGCGCGGCAGCGGGAGGATGGTGTCCACCAGCGTCATCAGCTGCGCGCAGCTCACCGGCTTGCGCACGAAGGCGCTGATGCCGGCCTTCTGACCCAGGGCGCGGACCTCCGCCACGTTCGGGTCACCCGTCATCATCAGGATGGGCACCTTGGACAGCTTCGCGTTGGTGCTGGCGCGAATCTGCGCCGCGAAGTCGGCGCCGTTCATCCCGTCCATGTGGAAGTCGGTGAGGATGAGGTCCACCGGCCCCGACTCGGCGACCTTGAGGCCCTCTTCGGCGGACTCCGCCTCGAGGAACTCGAAGTTGCGAGCCATCAGGTAGATCTTCAGCAGCGTCCGGATGGAGCGGCTGTCGTCCACCAGCAGGACGCGCTGGGGCGCCGCGCCCGTGACAGGGCGAGCGCCCAGGGGGCGGGGAGCCTCCGTCGTGGGACGGGAGGGTACGGGCTCGGGAGAGGGGAGGGTTCCGGCCTTCATCGGATCATCAACCTCAGGTGGGGCTGTCCCCCTGGAAACTTTGTCATGTTGACGGAAGGACAGGCCGAAGTCAAAGCAACGGACTCACTGAACTTCGAGGACGAAGGCCTGACTCTCCAGGGCTGGAAGTCCTACGCCAGCGGCCAGGGCCGGGTCCAGTTCATTGGGCACACGCCATGTCTGGCCGGTGGACTGGATCACCACGAGCGCGTAACGGCCCCGGGGCAGGTCCTTGAGAGGGGCGGGAGCGGCGGAATCCCGGATGTCGAGGGCTTGCGGGCGGACGACCACCTGCAGCTCCGGCACGACGGCCGGCTGCATGCGCGGCTGGCCCTGCTCGTCGGTGAGGGCGGCGATGGGTCCGTCCGGCACCAGGCCCGCGGCGAGCACCACCACGTCCGGCTGGCCGTCCTGGCGGCCGTCCGCATGTGGGTAGTCCACCCCGGTGGGGTCCGGTACGCCGTTGCGGTCCAGGTCGTTGTCGTCGGGGGAGCCGGGCACGTTCTCCGCCAGCTTGCGCACCACCACGCGCGGCCAGAGGTCCGGCACGCCGTCGCGGTTGGCGTCGTCCGGCTGGCCGTCGCGGTCGGCGTCCACGTAGCTGACGACGAAGCCCTGGGGCCGCTGGTCCACCGCGCCGTCCTGGATGGGCAGGGGCTGCAGGCGGAGCACCCTCGCGGTGCTCCCGAGCGCGCGCTCTCCTCCCACCACCTGGAAGGCGGGCCGGTCCACCGGCACGCGCGCGGTGTCGGAGAAGCTCACGGAGACGCCGGTGAGGGGCTGGGGCTGGCCCTCCGCGTCCGCCGTGACTTCGAGGACGAGCTGCGCGCCGGTGGTGGGGTCCACCGCGGCGCCGCCCACGTCGCCCGCGTTGGGCTCGCTGGTGACGCCGTACCAGGGGATGAAGTCCGGGCGGTGGCAGGGCTGGGTGGCCGCGACGCCGCAGGTGTCCGCGTCGATGAAGCCGCGCAGCATGTAGCGGCCCGCGGGCACCAGGCTGAAGCTGAAGGGCGCGGTGAAGGGGCCCGGCGCGGTGGTGCCCAGGGCCGGGCCGAAGAGCCGCTCGGCGGGGACGACGGTGAAGGCCAGCGGGCGGCCGGTGCCCTGCGGCGGGGGAGGGCGCTCGGCGTCGTAGAGGAACACCACCGCGTTGCCGCGCGCGCGCGACTGCACCACCAGGCTGCCCTCGAGGCGGGCGGACTGCGTGTTCTGCCGGCCGTCCGCGGTGGGCACCACGGGCGGGGCCTCGCAGCCGAGCCCGACGAGGGACGCGAGGACGAGCCCACCCAGGGGCTTCGTCCAGGACAGGAAGGGGCGCTTCATGGAGTCACCGTCACAGTTGCGTAGACGCGCCGCTCGATGCGATTGCCGAAGGGGTGCTGCGAGTGCGCGCCGCCCAGGTGGCTGCCCACCAGCGCGACGTCCACCGTGTCCTTCACCGCCTCGTAGCCCACGCGCGCGTTGACGACGGCATGGGCCTTCAGGGGGTTGGACAGCAGGTCGATGCGGGTGGGGTCCGCCGCGGCGGGCTCGCGTTCGATCCAGGTGGTGGCCGAGGTGAAGGCCGCGTCCACGCCGAACTCCAGGTCCGCCTTCGTGCGGTAGGTGACGCCGCCGTACAGCTTGAGCTGCGGAGCCTGGCTGCACGGGCCGCACTCGGACTTCTCCTCGCGGTCCGACGAGACGCTCTGGAAGGCGGCGCTCAGCTTCAGGCCCAGGCCGTCCACCGGCGCCATGTTGATGCCGGCCTCCGCGCCGCGCGCGGTGTAGACGGCGTCCTCGTTCTGGAAGAAGGAGCGGCCCAGCAGGTACGTGCCGCTGCCCGCGTCGTAGGACTCGCCGGCCGGCAGCCGCTGCACGGCGGACAGGCCGATGAGGTCTCGCACCGTGTTCTGGTAGAGGGCCACGTCCCAGTCCAGGCCCAGCTCCGCGGCCTCGCCGCGCCAGCCCAGCTCGAAGGCGGTGAGGCGCTCGGCGCGCAGGCGCGTGTTGCCGGTGGTGAGCGCGCTGGCGCCGTTGACGCCCGGCACGGGGACGGGGAGGCGGGTGTAGCTCTCCAGGAACGTCGGCTCGCGGAAGGCGGAGGCCGCGCTGGCGCGGAAGGCATGGCCCTCGAAGGGGATGAACAGCGCGGACAGGCGCGGCGAGTGCGCCAGGCCCGGCTGCCCGTCGTCCAGCAGCGGGTGCCGGTCCACGCGGTAGCTGGCCACCAGCCGCAAGGGCTCCACCAGGCGCCACTCGTCCTGGACGAAGGCGGCGGCGTGGACCTCCTGGCGCAGCGGGCCCAGGTAGTCCCAGCCCACGCGCTTGAGGCGGCCCTCCACCCCGACGTTGAGCTGGTGCTCGCCGCCCAGCTGGAAGGCGCGCGCGAAGAGCAGCTCCGCGTTGAAGAGGTTGGAGGACAGGCGGGTGCCCAGCGAGCGCTGGCCGATGGCCTCGTACTGCGGCCCCGCGTCACCGGAGATGTGGTTCCAGAAGGTCTTCAGCTTGAGCGGCCCCAGCTCCACGTCGCCCTTGGCGTACGCGCCGAGGCCGTCCATGAAGTAGTTGCGCAAGAGGCCCAGCGGATAGATTTCCGTGGTGTAGCGGTGCACGCCGCCGGACAGGCCCACCTCGCGCCCCTCGGAGAAGGTGTACACGGCGGACAGCGTGCCGCGCGCGCCCCGCACGCCGATGTCCGGATCCGGGTCCTTCAGCTCCATGTCCGGGCGGCCGTCGCCAAAGTCGCGGCTCCACTTGTCCGCCTGCTGGTACGCCACCGCCGCGCGGTAGCGCATGGCGCCGGAGCTGCCGTGGCTGAGGAACGAGCCGGCCACGGTGTTGCCGGTGCCGCCGGTGGCGGAGAAGCGCGCGCGCGGGCCGCTGCCGGGGGCCTGGGTGATGATGTTGATGACGCCCAGCATGGCGTTGGCGCCGTACAGCGCGCTGCCAGGGCCGCGGATGACCTCGATGCGCTCGATTTCCTCCAGGCCGATGGGGATGGAGGACCAGAGCGTCAGCCCGAGGAAGTCCTGGTACTCCGTGCGGCCGTCCACCAGCACCAGCACCTTGTTGGCGATGCGCTGGTTGAAGCCGCGCAGCGACACGTTGGCGCTGCCCACGCCCAGCGCCATGACGTCCGCGCCCGGCACGCGCCGCAAGAGCTCCGGCAGGCTGGTGGCGCCGGACAGGCGGATGTCCTCGGAGGTGATGACGGTGGTGGCGTTGGGCGCCTCCAGCGAGGACTGGGCGCGGCGGCTCGCCGTCACCACGCGCTCCTCGTAGGGCACCGCGCCCTGGTCCTCCGAGGCTTCCGGAACGCCCGGCGCGGCGGAGGCCACGGGGGAGGCTGTTACCGAGGGCGGGGCGCCGCCGGAGGGCATGGACTCGGCGCGCTCAATCGCCTTCTCCAGCCGCTCCAGCAGGGTGCTCAGCTGCTGCTGGGTCTGGACGCTCGCGGGCGGCGGCGGCATGGGCAGCGCGGAGCGGTCCTCTGGCGGGGCGGACGCGGTGGGGTCGCTGGCCTTCAGCTTCGCCTCCAGCGTGGCGATGGTGGTCGTCACGGACGAGGCGTCCGGCGGGTTGCTGGCGAGGTAGCGCTGGTACCTGTCCAGGGCCTCCGTCAGCCGGCCGGCGTCATGGTACGCGCGGGCGATGTTGTAGAGGACGTGGGGGTGCGGCTTGATGGCGTAGGCCTCTTCCAGCTCGGCGATGCCCCGGTCGTACTGCTTCTGGGCGATGAGGCTCATGCCGTTGCGGAAGTGGCGGCGGGCTTCCAGACGGGCATCCGCCAGGGCCTGCCCGGCGCAGAGACACAGCGCGAGGAGGCCCGCTCGTTCGAGGGCTCTGAGGTGTTTCACTGGTACGGGTCGTCCTTGTAGGGCGAGGAGCTCGAGGACTTGCCTGCCTTCGAGCCCGACTTCTTGCGCTGGAGCTTCTGCCGGACCTGCTTCTCGGGCCCTTCACCCTCGGCGACGACGGTGACGCGCTGGTAGCCGTCCAGGGAGAAGGTCAGCTCCGCGCGGGCGAGGCCACCGTCCTCGGGGGGCACGTCGAGCTCCAGGGGCGTCACGCCCACGTCCGTCCCCCGCCAGGTGACGCGCGCGCCGGAGGGCTCGCTGGCGATCTGGAACTTCACCGGGACGGCGGACGGCCGGGCGGAGGAAGGCCGGGGCGGCGCGAGCTCTTCATCGGCTTCGCCGGGCAACACGGCCGGGTCGGCGGGGGCCGCGGCGGCGGGCTTCGGGGCGCTGGGGGAGGCCGTCGCCGGGGCCGTCGCGGTGAGCGGGGCCACATTCACCGGCACGGGGGCGGGGGAGTCGGGGCGCAGCGCGAAGAACAGGGCCACGCCGATGCCCAGCACCAGCGAGCCCACGAAGAGGGCGATGCCCAGCGGACGCCGGTCCGGCTTCGCCTGGGCCTCCTCGTCCACGGAGATGTCCAGCGCCATGGTGCTGGGGCCGGAGCCGAGCTGGCCATGGGGGCCGCTGATGGGGCCGCTGCCCGTGCCCGTCAGGCGCGGGGCGCTGAAGACGCCGCTGACGCCCACGGTGGACGCGACGGCGCGCATGGCGTCCATCACCTCGTCCATGGACTGGTAGCGCTCCGCGGGGACCTTCGCGAGGCACTTCATCACCAGCGCTTCGACCTCGGCGGGGATGCCGTGGCTGGGCCAGATGGCGCCGAAGGACGGCGGCGGCTCGTTGATGTGCTTGACGATGACGTCGATGCTCTGCGCGGCCAGGAAGGGCGGGCGGCCCATCAGCATCTGGTAGAGCACCACGCCCAGGCTGTACACGTCGCTGCGCGGGTCGGCCACGTTGCGGGCCTGCTCCGGCGCCATGTACTGCGGCGAGCCGAGGATGATGCCGGCCTGGGTGAGCGACGTGTCCTGCGGAATGGGGCCGGCGTCACCGAGGAAGGACTTCACCAGCCCGAAGTCCAGCACCTTCACCACGTCGTGGTCCGTCTCCTGGTTGAGGACCATGACGTTGGCGGGCTTGAGGTCGCGGTGGATGAGGCCGACCTTGTGCGCCTCGCGCAGCGAGCGGGCAATCTGCTGGGTGATGTTGAGCGCGCGCGCCCACGGCAGCGGGCCCACCTGGGTGAGGAGCTGGCCCAGCGTGAGCCCCTCCAGGTACTCCATGGCGATGTAGTAGATGCCGTCGTCCGTCTTGCCGTAGTCGATGACGGTGACGGTGTTCGGGTGGCGCAGCCTCGCCGTGACGCTGGCCTCCAGGAAGAAGCGCTTCTGGAAGCCCGGGTCTTTCCCCTCCCCGTACTGGGGGCTCAGCACCTTCAGTGCGACCAGCCGGTCCAGCGGGGCCTGCATCGCCTTGTAGACGCGGCCCATGCCGCCCGCACCGAGTGTCTCCAGGATGCGGAAGCGCTCGTTGAGGACCCTTCCCAGCAGCGGATCCTCCATGTCCGGAGGAGCGCCATTCGTCGGGGCGTTGCTCTCAATCATGTCTGCCCCCGCCGACCGGGAAGGCATGCGACGCTCCGGTCGAACATGCCCGATGATGCTAGCACCGCATTCCTCCGCTCCCCAAGCGACGTGCCAGGTTGGCGCAGTGCGGCAAAGGCCGAGATTCAGGCTTCGGCGCTGCAAAGTCCAGCACCGGACATCGTGGCTTCCGCGCGCGCATGACGAAGGTGTAACGCGCGTGCCCGGCTGTCTGCTTGTCGGACCGGTTGGCGCAACCCGGGCGCGTTAGGGTGGTGGGCATATGAATGCGCGCCTGTCCGAGCTGCTCTCCTCCGCGCCGCCCTACCCCCGGCGGGTGGTGTGCATGACGGAGGAAACGACGGAGGTCCTCTACCGTATCGGCGCGGGGGACCTGGTCGTCGGTGTGTCCGGCTTCACGGTGCGGCCGCCGGAGGCGCGCAAGAAGCCGCGCGTGTCCTCGTTCCTGGACGCGAACTTCGAGCGCATCCTGGAGCTGAAGCCGGACCTGGTGCTGGGGTTCTCGGACCTGCAGGCGGACATCGGCCGCGAGCTGTGCAAGCGGGGCGTGCCCGTGTACCTGTTCAACCAGCGCTCCATCGCGGAGATATTGCAGACGGTGCGGCTGACGGGCGCGCTGGTGGGGCGGGCCCAGGAAGCGGAGCGACTGGCGGACACGCTGACGGCCAATCTGGAGAAGCACGCGGAGGCGGCGGACGCGCTGCCGCGCCGGCCGCGCATCTTCTTCGAGGAGTGGCACGAGCCGCTCATCTCCGGCATCCGCTGGTGCTCGGAGCTGGTGGAGCTGGTGGGCGGCGAGGACGTGTGCCGCGAGTCGCGCGCGTCGCAGGGCGCGAAGGGCCGCATCTTCGAGCCGGAGGAGGTGGCCCGGCGCAACCCGGAGGGCGTCATCGCGAGCTGGTGCGGGCGCAAGGCGAAGCGCGAGAAGATTGCGTCGCGTCCGGGCTGGAGCGAGGTGCGCGCGGTGGTGGACGACCAGCTCTACGAGGTGCGCAGCAGCTACATCCTCCAGCCGGGCCCCGCCGCGCTGTCGGACGGCGTCGACCAGCTGGCGCGCATCGTCGCGGCGGTGGCGCGGGGCGAGAAGCTGCCCGAGCAGCGCAAGGGAGACCTGCGAAGCGCGGTGTGACGGGCCCGCCCCGGTAGCACCGCCGGACTGCGTCTGACCATTCCGGGTCCGCCCCGCCCCGGCGCATGCCAGGATGGGCCCGTGCACCTCCCGCTGCTCGCCCTGCTCGTCGCACCGCTCGCCGTGGCCCCGCTCGAGGCGCAGGAGGCGCCCGCGTCCTCCTCCACGTCGTCCGAGCCTCCGCGGACGCCTCCTGCCCCGACGGTGCCGGAGACGCCGGACGTGGCGTCCCCGAGCGCCGGCTCGCCGGAGGGGGGCGAGGCCCGGAAGGAGAACTACGAGGAGGCCCTGATTGCCCGCGCGCTGGAGCAGCAGGGCCGCGTGCTGGAGCCCGAGCCCGAGGGGAAGGTGCTGGAGGAGGTGCTCGTCGCCACCGAGGACGTGGTGGCCGCGAGCGACCCGTTCCCCGACTTCCTCAACATCTTCCACGTGAGGACGCGGGACGAGGTCGTCCGGCGGGAGTCGCTGCTCCAGCCCGGGCAGCCGTACTCGGCGGCGCTCGCGGAGGAGTCCGCGCGCAACCTGCGCGGGCTGCGCCTGTTCTCCGTGGTGCGCCTCGTCCCGGTGAAGGGCCGGGCGCCCGGCACCGTGGCGCTGCTCGTCGTCACCAAGGATTTGTGGTCGCTGCGGCTCAACAGCGACTTCTCCGCGGTGGGCTCGCTCCTCCAGTACCTGCGGCTGCAGGGCACGGAGCAGAACTTCCTCGGCCGGGGGAAGAAGGTCGCGCTGGACTTCACCCTGCGGCTGGACACGCTCAGCTTCGGGCAGAGCTACACGGACCCGCGCGTGCTGGGCAGCCGCTGGTCCCTCAGCGAGTCCGCCGCCGTCATCATCGGCCGCGAGAGTGGCAGGGCGGAGGGCTCGCGCGGCAGCCTCTCCGTCAGCCGGCCCCTGTACTCGCTGTCCACGCCGTGGAGCACCAGCACCTCCGTGGCGTGGAACGTGGAGACCAACCGCGTGTACCGCGGCGCGGACATCTGGCAGCTGCCCTTCCCGGACGGGCCCGCGGTGCCCTACGTCTACGAGACAGAGGAAGTCGCGGGCGGTGTCTCGTACACGCGCTCCTACGGGCTGCGCCACAAGTGGAACGTGGGCGGCACGCTGGGCGCGTACCACTACGCCTACGACCCACCGGCCACGTCCATGCTGAGCGGCGAGCAGCAGGACTGGTTCCGCCGCAACTACCTGCCGCGCGCCGAGGACGCGGGCTATGCGTCCCTCTCCCTGCGCGCCTTCGACGCGCGCTACGAGGTGCTGCGGGACGTGGACTCGTACGCGCTCTCCGAGGACTTCCAGCTGGGCCACTCGGTGTCCGCGACGGTGCGGTACGCGCCCCCCGTCTTCGGCGCCGACTCCCACTTCGCGGAGCTGGGGCTGGCCGGCCGCTACCGCCTGCGCCTGGGCGAGGCGCTCACCACGGTGTCCGCCGCGGGCGCCATCCGCCGGCAGTTGGGTGAGGGCGCCGGGTGGAGCAACCGCCGCTGGGCGACGGAGCTGGTGCAGGTGTCCCCCAAGGTGCTCGGAGGCCGCTTCGTGGCGCGCGGGCTGCTGGACGTGAACATCGACGACCTGTTCGACCGCGTCACCCTGCTGGGCGGTGGCAGCGGCCTGCGCGGCGCGGGCGTGGACGCGTACTCCGGCAAGCGGCTGCTGCTGGTCAACGTGGAGTACCGCACCGCGCCCGTCGTCATCCGGACGGTGCACCTGGGCGGCGTGCTCTTCTTCGACTCGGGCAGCGCCTTCGATGACAGGCCGGACATGGTGCACTCGGTGGGCGTGGGCCTGCGCCTGCTGTTCCCCCAGTTCAACGTCATCCCGTTCCGCGTCGACTTCGGCTACGTCCTCAACGACGACCGGCCGCCCGTGGGCAGCCGCTTCTCGCTGGCCGGCGGACAGCTCACGGACCTGCGGCCCGGCTTCCTGGACTCGCCGCTGTAGCCCGAGCGCCCCACGTGCGCCCGAGCTCAGGGCGGCTCGACGCGCAGCAGCTCTCGGAACAGCACCTCCGCCACGTCGCGGAACAGCTCCCCGGAGGCCAGCAGGCCCCCGCAGTGGTGCGGCTCGCGGGCCAGCGTCAGCGCCACCGCCTTGCCCAGCACCGCGTCCCAGAACGGCTCCGAGCCCTCCGGCAGCAGGAACTCGCGGATGACGCTCTTCGGCCAGGGCAGCACCGTCGTGGGGTCCGCGTCGCTCAGGGACGTGAAGCAGTCCAGGTCCACGTCCAGCAGGACCTGCTGCGCGCCCTCGAGCACGTCCCGCACCGCGTCACCCGGGGCGGGGTGGTTCCACGCCTCGGCGGCCCGGTCCACCGTGGTCACCGTCACCAGCCGGTGCGGCCGGCCGCGCGTGTCCACGTACGTGTCGCCCGCGAAGGAGCCCCGGGGCCGCGCCCGCGCCACCAGCAGCGCGTCTCCCACCAGCCCCGCCTCCATGGCCGCGAGGATGTGGTCGTAGTTGCGCACGTCGAGCGACCAGCGGGTGTGCTCGTCCAGCGCCCTCAGGCCCGCGGAGCGGTCCGGCACCGCCTCCGGATGCTTCGGCACCACGATGTCCAGGTGCCTGTCCAACGTCACCAGCAGCGCGGCGGGGCCTGTGTCCCCCAGCGCGAAGGCCCAGGAGGGCAGGGCGAGCCGGTGCGGGTCGAAGATGTACGCATCCGTCGGGCCCCGCCCGCCGCCCAGCCCCAGCCGGATGACCCCGGCCAGCCGGAGGTGCCGCAGGGCGTCGTCTTCCGTATCCATGACCTCGGGAATCCTCCGGCCTGCCCGGCGTTTGCTCGGGCCGCGTGGCGGCCGAGTGTAGGCTTGCCCGCACCTTTCCGTGAAAGGAGACCCGCCCCCCGCGGGTATTCGACTACGCATGCGCCAGGTACTCGCCGCCGCGCTCCTCTTCGTGAGCGTCCCCGTCTTCGCCCAGGAGCAGAAGCCCATCCCCATGTCCCCGTCGCAGCGGAAGCAAGACCCCTTCCTGCGCCAGTTCTCGGAGACGCGCCGCTTCTCCAGCGGCCGCCCCGTGGGCGTGCGCATCGCCCCGGACGAGAAGTCCGTCCTCTTCCTGCGCACCACGCCCACGTCCAACGTGCAGATGCTGTACGCCTTCGACGTGGCGTCCGGGCAGGCCCGTGAGCTGCTCACCCCCGAGGCGCTCCTCAAGGGCGGCGAGGAGACGCTCACCCCCGAGGAGAAGGCCCGCCGCGAGCGCATGCGCGTCAGCGCCCGGGGCTTCACGACGTTCCAGGTCTCCGACGACGGCACCCGCCTGCTGGTCCCCCTGTCCGGCCGCCTCTACGTGGTGGAGCGCGAGTCCGGCAAGGTGACGGAGCTGAAGACGGGCGCCGGCACGCTGGACCCGAAGTTCTCCCCCGACGGCAAGCAGGTCGCCTACGTCCGGGACAACGACGTCTACCGAATCGACATCGCCGCCAACAAGGAGCAGCGAGTCACGCAGGGCGGCACCGAGGACAAGACGCACGGCCTGGCCGAGTTCGTCGCGCAGGAGGAGATGAGCCGCTTCTCCGGCTACTGGTGGAGCCCGGACGCGAAGTCCTTCGCGTACACCGAGGCCGACACCTCCGAGGTGGAGAAGCTCACCATCGTCGACGTGATGCACCCGGAGAAGGGCGGCGAGGACTTCGCGTACCCGCGCCCCGGCAAGGCCAACGCCAAGGTGCGCCTGGGCGTCACCCCCGCCGCGGGCGGCCAGACGGTGTGGGCCCAGTGGGACGCACAGAAGTACCCGTACCTGGCCACCGTGGTGTGGCCCAAGGGCGGCCCGCTCTCCATCCTGGTGCAGAACCGCAACCAGACGGAGCAGAAGCTGCTCGCGGTGGACCCGGCCACCGGCAAGACGCGCGAGCTGCTCACGGAGACGGACAAGGCCTGGCTCAACCTGGACCAGGACTTCCCGCTGTGGAAGGAGGATGGCAGCGGCTTCCTCTGGTACACCGAGCGCAACGGCGGCCCCGAGGTGGAGCTGCGCAAGGCAGACGGCTCGCTGGACAAGAGCCTGGTGAAGCCCGACGCGGGCTTCCGCTCGCTGGCGCGCTACGTCCAGAAGGACGGCACCCTCTACTTCAACGGCGGCGCCAACCCCACGGAGAGCTACCTGTGGCGCGTGAAGGACGGCGGCGCTCCGGAGAAGGTGTCCACCGGCGCCGCCGGCCCGGCCCTCGAGGGCGGCTCCGTGTCGAAGAACGGCGGGCTGCTGGTCGTCAACAGCAGCGGCCCCAAGACGATGTCCCTGTCGCACGTGCTGCGCGCGGACGGCACCCGCGTGGGCACGCTGCCGGAGATTGCCCAGGAGCCGCCCTTCACCCCCAACTTCGAGGTCCGCCAGGTGGGCCCGAAGCGCTTCTGGGCCTCCATCACCCGCCCGCGCAACTTCAAGAAGGGCCAGAAGCTGCCCGTCATCGTCGAGGTGTACGGCGGCCCCACCACCACCGTCGTCCACCAGAGCATGGGCGCGCACCTCATGTCGCAGTGGATGGCGGACCAGGGCTTCCTCGTCGTGAAGTTCGACGGGCGCGGCACCCCGCTGCGCGGCGCCGATTGGGAGCGCGTGGTGAAGCACGACTTCGCCACCACGACGATTGAGGACCAGGCCTCCGCCATCCAGGAGCTGGCGAAGGAGTTGCCGGAGGTGGACCTCAAGCGCGTGGGCATCCAGGGCTGGAGCTTCGGCGGCTACATGGCCGCGCTGGGCGCCCTCAAGCGCCCGGACGTCTTCAAGGCCGCGGTGGCCGGAGCCCCGGTGGTGGACTGGCTCGACTACGACACCCACTACACCGAGCGCTACCTGGGCGTGCCCCAGGAGCAGCCCAAGGCGTACGAGGTCAGCTCGCTGCTCACCTACGCGAAGCAGGACAAGCCCATCGGCAAGCTGCTGCTCATCCACGGCACCGCCGACGACAACGTGTACTTCTTCCACACCCTCAAGCTGTCGGATGCGCTGTTCCGCGCCGGCAAGCCGCACGAGCTGCTGCCGCTCAGCGGCCTGACGCACATGGTGCCCGACCCGCTCGTCACCGAGCGCCAGTGGGAGCGCGTCATGGACCACTTCAAGCGCAACCTGTAGGCGCCGAAGCGCCAGCGCCCCGGAAAAGCAAGAGGCCCGGTCCCCTGGTGTAGGGGGGCCGGGCCTCCTTTCATCGGCCAGTCCGTGAGGAGTGGCAGACGGACGCGTTACCCCGCGGCGCGGACGTTCTGCGCCTGCAGGCCCTTGGGGCCGCGGGTGACCTCGAACTCCACCTTCTGGCCCTCGGCCAGGGTGCGGAAGCCATCCATGTTGATGGCGGAGTGGTGGCAGAACACGTCCTCACCGCCGCCGTCCTGGGTGATGAAGCCGAAGCCCTTCGCGTCGTTGAACCACTTCACGGTACCGGTTGCCATTGCACTTCCTCAGTCTTGCGGGGCGGCGTGGTGGAGAGCCGCCCGTTCTTCCCGCCCCCCGACTACCGGGAGACACTCCGCTTTGTAGTGAAACGGCCGACTGGAAGTCCAGCCGGCCGCCCGGAATACACGAGTTGCTTCGAGCCCGCGACTCACCGTCCCACCGTGAGCCGCGGCGCGTCAGGGCTGCGTCAGACGTCGAGCAGCAGGCGCTCGGGGTCCTCGATGCACTCCTTGATGCGCACGAGGAACTGCACCGCCTCGCGGCCGTCCACCAGGCGGTGGTCGTAGGTGAGGGCCACGTACATGATGGGGCGGATGACCACCTGGCCGTCGCGGGCCATGGGGCGGTCGACGATGTTGTGCATGCCCAGGATGCCCGTCTGCGGCGGGTTGAGGATGGGCGTGGACAGCATGGAGCCGAAGATGCCGCCGTTGGAGATGGTGAAGGTGCCACCCTGCAGGTCGGCCAGCGTCAGCTTGTCGTTGCGCGCCTTGGTGCCCAGCTCGGCGATGGTCTTCTCCAGCTCCGCCAGGCCCAGCTTGTCGGCGCCGCGCACCACCGGGACGACGAGGCCGCGGCTGCCGCTCACCGCCACGCCGATGTCGTAGTAGTGCTTGAAGATGACGTCCTCGCCGTCGATTTCCGCGTTGATTTGCGGGAACGCCTTGAGGGCTTCGATGGTGGCGCGGACGAAGAAGCTCATGAAGCCCAGCTTCACGCCGTGCTTCGCCTGGAACTTCTCGTTGTACTTCTTGCGCAGGGCCATCACCTCGCCCATGTCCACCTCGTTGAAGGTGGTGAGCATGGCGGCGGTGGACTGGGCCTGGATGAGGCGCTCGGCCACGCGCTTGCGCAGCGGCGTCATCCGCACGCGCTCCTCGCGCGCGGCGTTGGGGCGCGGGCCCGCGGGCTGGGCCGGGGCAGGGGCCTGCGCGGGGGCGGGCGTGGCGGGGCGGTTGAGCTGGCCCAGCACGTCCTCCTTGGTGATGCGGCCACCGGCGCCGCTGCCCTTCACCTGGGAGAGGTCCACCCGGTTCTCCTCGGCCACCTTGCGCGCGGTGGGCGTCATGCGCGCGTCGCTGCCCGCGGCCTCGGCGGCGGGAGCGGGCGCGGCAGCGGGCGTGGCGGCCGCCGCGGGCTTCGCGGCGGCGGCACCGGCGCCGGCCTCGATGAGCCCCAGCACCTCGCCCACGCGGACCTTGTCGCCTTCCTTGAAGGAGACGCTGCTCAGCGTTCCGGCGGAAGGCGCGGGCACGTCGATGGTGACCTTGTCCGTCTCCAGGACGACGAGCGGCTCGTCCGCGGAGACCGCGTCACCCGGCTTCTTGTTCCACTTGCCGACGACAGCCTCGGTGATGGACTCGCCCAGGGGGGGCACTTTCAGTTCAACGGCCATTCTTGGTCCCTCGGAAGATGGCTTCCTCGATGATGAGCTGCTGCTCGTACTCGTGCGTCTTGGGGAAACCGGTAGCGGGGCTGGCGGCCTCCGCGCGCCCGATGTAGCCGATCTTCACCGGCTGCTGCGAGCGCGTTGACGCCAGGTCGTGCAGGCGGGGGAACATGAAGTGCCACCCGCCCGCGTTGCGGGGCTCCTCCTGCACCCAGAGGAGCTCCGCGAGCTTGGGCAGCTTCGCGACCAGGGCCGCCAGCTCGTCGAAGGGGAACGGGTAGAGCTGCTCCAGCCGGACGATGGCGATGCTGTCGTCCTTGCGCTCGTCCCGGGCCTTCACCAGGTCGTAGTACACCTTGCCGCTGCAGAGGATGAGGCGCGTGACGCCCGCGGGCGCCACCCGGTCCAGGAGGACCTCCTGGAAGGTGCCCGCGGCCAGCTCGTCCAGCTTGCTGGTGGCCTCCGGCCGGCGCAGCAGGCTCTTGGGCGACATGATGACCAGCGGCTTGCGCACGGGGCGCAGCACCTGGCGGCGCAGCAGGTGGAAGATCTGCGCCGGCGTGGTGGGGTAGCAGACCTGGATGTTGTCCTCGGCGCACAGGTCCAGGAAGCGCTCCAGGCGCGCGCTGGAGTGCTCCGGGCCCTGGCCCTCGTAGCCGTGCGGCAACAGCAGGGTGATGCCGCTGAGCCGGCGCCACTTGCTCTCACCGGCGGCGATGAACTGGTCGATGATGATCTGCGCGCCGTTGACGAAGTCGCCGAACTGGGCCTCCCAGGCCGTCAGGCCGTCCGGGACGTCCAGGCTGTAGCCGTACTCGAAGCCCAGCACGCCCATCTCCGACAGCGCGCTGTTGTGGATGTGGAAGCCGCCCTTGCCGGTGACGAACTGGCGCAGGGGGACGAACTCCTCACCCGTCTGGATGTCGTGCAGCACCGCGTGGCGGTGGCTGAAGGTGCCGCGCTCGCTGTCCTGGCCGGTGATGCGGACGTTGTAGCCCTGGGCCAGCAGCGTGGCGTAGGCCAGCGACTCGCCCTCGCTCCACTGCAAATCTCCGCTGTCCAGCATGCCCAGGCGCTTCTTGATGACGGTGCGCTCCACGTCGCGGTGGATGTTGAAGCCCTCCGGCAGCGTGGACAGCTTCTTCAGCGCGTCACACAGCGTCTGCCGGTCCACCGCCGTGGACACCTGCGGGGCGCTCTTGAGCGAGCCGCCCTGGTACGGCTTCCACAGGCCCTCCAGCGCGTTGGGCTCCTTGAACTGGCTCTCCTGCCGCGCGCGGGTGAGCGCCGCGTCGAAGTCCTGCTGGCAGCGCTGCTTGATGGCCTCGGACTCCTCCGCCGGAATCCGGCCCTTCTCCGCCAGCGAGGCCGCGTAGAGCGTGCGCACCGTGGGGTGCTTGCGGATGATGTCGTACATCGCCGGCTGCGTGAACGAGGGCTCGTCGCCCTCGTTGTGGCCGTAGCGGCGGTAGCAGATGAGGTCGATGACGACGTCGCTCTTGAAGGTCTGCCGGTACTCGGTGGCCAGGCGCGCCACGTGGACGCAGGCCTCCGGGTCGTCCCCGTTCACGTGGAAGATGGGGATGTCCAGCATCTGCGCAATGGCCGTGGCGTAGATGGAGGAGCGCGAGTCGTGCGGGTCGGTGGTGAAGCCGACCTGGTTGTTGATGACGACGTGGACGGTGCCGCCGGTGGTGTAGCCCTTGAGGCCGGACAGGTTGAGCGTCTCGGCCACCACGCCCTGGCCCATGAAGGCGGCGTCGCCGTGGATGAGCAGGGGCATGACGCCGGTGCGCTCGGCGTCACCGCCGCGGTCCTGCTTGGCGCGCACGCGGCCCTCCACCACCGGATTGACGGCCTCCAGGTGGCTGGGGTTGAAGGCCAGCGACAGGTGCACCGAGCGGCCCTGGCGCGTGGTGCGGTCCGAGGAGAAGCCCATGTGGTACTTCACGTCGCCGCGGCCCAGGTAGGCCTTGGGGTCTCTGGGGCCGTCGAACTCGCTGAAGATCTGGTCCGGCTTCTTGCCCAGGATGTTCGTCAGCACGTTGAGGCGGCCGCGGTGGGCCATGCCGATGACGATTTCCTTCAGGCCCATGCCGCTGCCGACTTCCGCCAGCGCGTCCAGCATGGGGATGAGGGCCTCGCCACCGTCGAGGCTGAAGCGCTTGGCGCCCACGTACTTCGTGTGGAGGAAGTGCTCGAAGCCCTCGGCGTAGGACAGCTGGGTGAGGATGTGGCGCTGGTCCTCGACGGAGAAGTCCGTGCGGTTCTCGCTGTGCTCCATGCGCTGCATCAGCCAGCGGCGGCGCTGGCTGTCGAGCATCTGCATGAACTCCACGCCGATGCTGCCGGTGTACGTGCGGTGCAGCCGCCCGAGCAATTCACCCAGGCGCACGCGCTGCTCGGGGAAGACGTTGTTGCCCTCCACCACCTGCTCGCGCTCGCGGGCGGAGAAGTGGGCGTCGTCCACCATGCTGATGTCCGCCACGTGCTCCAGCGGAGGGCGCGGGCGGCCCAGCGGGTCCAGCTTCGCGCGCAGGTGGCCGCGCAGGCGGAAGGCGGTGACGGCCTGGTCCACCTTGGCCTGCACGCCGATGACGTCCTGGGCGGCGGCGGCCGGAGCCGGCGCCGCGGCGGCCGGTGCGGCCGTCTGCACGGCCTGGGCGGTGGCCTTGCCATTGAGCTTGGAGGGGGCCGGCGGGGCCGCCTCCAGCACCTGGGTGCTGAAGATGGGTCGACCGGCGCCATCGTTGCGCTCGAACACCTCGCGCCAGCTGGCATCCACGCTGGCGGGGTCCTCGAGGAACCGGGCGTAGAGCCCTTCGATGAAGTCGATGTTGGCGCCGGAAAGGAACGTGTCCTGGAAATTCGCCATGGCGGTGTCGTCTTTTACTGGAAGGGCGCCCCGTTGGGGGTTTTTTGCGGCGCCCGGGTTTCGTCCCGCTCCAGTCTGGAGGAATGGTAGACAGCGCGTTCTCTTCTACCTCCCCCTTCCCCAAGAGGCCGCCTCACATGCTGCTCCAGGGCAAGAAGCTGCTGATTACCGGGGTGCTGACCCCCCAGTCCCTCGCCTACGGCATCGCCGAACATGCGCTGGCACAGGGCGCTGAAGTGCTCCTCACCGGGTTCGGCCGTGCCAAGTCGCTCACCGACCGGAGCGCGAAGCGGCTGAAGCCCGGGCTGGAAGTGCTGGAACTGGACGTCACCAATACCGAGCACTTCAAGGCGCTCACCGAGTCCCTGCGCCAGCGGTGGGACCGGGTGGACGGCGTGCTCCACTCGATTGCCTATGCGCCGGAGGACGCACTGGGTGGGAACTTCCTCAACACTCCCTGGGAGAGCGCCCAGACGGCCTTCCGCATCTCCACCTTCTCGCTCAAGGAGCTGGCGGTGGCGTGCCTGCCATTGATGACCCAGGGCGGCTCCATCGTCACGCTGGACTTCGACAACACCGTCGCCTGGCCCATCTACGACTGGATGGGGGTGTGCAAGGCGGCACTGGAGTCCACCGTTCGCTACCTCGCCCGCGATCTGGGCCCCAAGGGCATCCGCGTCAACGCCCTGGCCGCCGGGCCGCTGGCCACCATCGCCGCCAAGGGCATTCCGGGCTTCAAGGCCCTGGAGCAGGGCTGGGGCCGGCAGGCGCCGCTGGGCTGGAACGCCAAGACGAGCCACGACATGGTCGCCCGGACGGCCTGTGCGCTCCTGTCCGACTGGCTGCCTTCCACCACGGGTGAGATGATTCACGTGGATGGTGGCTACCACGCCGTAGGTGCGCCTCCGGTGGACTACACCGCCGACGCCGCGGAGACCCCCACGGGTGCCTCCAAACCGGCGAGCGAGTAGGCTCCAGTTCCCCATCATTCCGGAGCCCCGGGAATTGCGCCCGGGTCACCCGGCACCTGCTTGCCCGGTACCATACCGGGCCGGATCTGCCCCGCTTTCTCCCGTGGGAGCCCTCACGGTAGAGTCCTGAACATTCGCAGGGGCTTCCCGCACAGCGCGGGCCTGCGTAGGAGCCGTATCCCAGTGACCACCCAGAGCACCAACGTCTTGCTGGTGGATGACAGCCCGACGGTCCGCAACATCGTCAAGATCTACCTGATGAACCTCAAGGTCTCGACCGTGGAGGCGGATGATGCAACCCGGGCGCTGCAGATCCTCCGCCTCGTCCCGGTGAGCCTGGTCATCGCCGACATCAACATGCCGGGGATGGATGGCATCACCTTCGTGAAGGAGGTGCGCGCCAGCGCGATGCCGCAGGTGCGCTCCGTCCCCATCCTGCTGCTGACGGCGGAGAAGAACGCCGACCTGCGACAGAAGGGCCACGAGGCCGGCGCGAATGCCTTCATCCAGAAGCCTGTCTCCCACCACGAGCTGACGGAAACCGTCCGTCAGTTCCTGTCCAAGGCCTGAAGCCGTGAGCCTGCCGTCCCTGCTGCTCGTCGACGACAGCGACGCCATCCTCGCGCTGGAGCGGGCCATCCTCTCCGGCCACTACACCATCCACACGGCCAGCAATGGCCGTGAGGCGCTGGAGAAGGTGGGAAGGC
Organism: Pyxidicoccus xibeiensis; assembly: GCF_024198175.1. NCBI lineage: Bacteria > Pseudomonadati > Myxococcota > Myxococcia > Myxococcales > Myxococcaceae > Pyxidicoccus > Pyxidicoccus xibeiensis. The sequence goes on along the minus strand of NZ_JAJVKV010000028.1, from coordinate 1,757 downwards.
TCCACCCGGCGGCGGTGCTGCTGGACCTGTCCATGCCGGAGATGGACGGTGACGAGGTGCTCCAGCGGATGAAGGCCGACCCGGCCACCTCGGACATCCCCGTCATCATCATCTCCTCGGAGAAGTCGCGCGCCGAGGCGTGCCTGGGTTTGGGCGCGGAGGCGTTCCTCGCCAAGCCCTTCCGCGCGGACGAGCTGCTGCAGACTGTCGGCGAGGCGCTGCAGAGCGCGCGGCGGCGGGCCCGCACGGGCTCGGTGCTGGTGCTGCGCGTGACGGTGGGGGAGCTGGAGTTCGCCATCCCCCTGGACGCGGTGCGCGAGGTGCTGCTGCACCCGGCGACGCGGCCCCTGCCCACCGGGCCGGCCTACCTGCGCGAGTACGTGGAGGTCCGCGGCAACGCGCTCTGCGTGCTGGACGTGGCGCGGCGGCTGGGCGTGGAGCACAAGCTGGCGCGCGTGGAGCGCATGCTGGTGGTCATCGAGGTGGACGGCGTGTCCCTGGCGCTGGCGGTGGACACGGTGAAGGACCCCGAGGAGTACGCGGCGGCGGACATCGACCGGCGCGAGCGCGTGGGCGGGGCCGACCATGGCCCGCTGCGCGAGGGGCTCATCGGCATGCTGCGCGCCGGCGGGCGTGCGCTGCCCATCCTGGACCCGCGCGTCTTCATCGCGCGCGGGCTGCTCCGGGAGCTGCCCACGATGCTGGAGGCCGCGGAGGCCAGGCGGAGCGCATGAGCGGAGAGCTCGACCCGCGGCTGCTCACCCGCGCGCGGGAGGTGGTGGCCGCCATCACCGGCTTTCGCGAGGACGCCATCGCCACCGAGGCGATGGAGCGCGTCGTGCGCGCGGAGCTGACGCGCGGCCGCTCCCCGGGAGACCTCCTGGGAGAGCTGCTGCACCCGGTGTCGCATCTGTCCGGAATGCTGGTGCGAGCCATCCTGGTGGGGGAGACGTACTTCTTCCGCCAGCCGGAGCACTTCCGCTTCATCGCCCAGGAGGGCGTGCCCGCGGCGCTGCGCCGGGGCGCGCTGGCGCTGCGCGGCTGGAGCGCCGGCTGCGCCACGGGCGAGGAGGCCTACTCGCTGGCCGCGTGCCTGCAGGCGTCGCTCCCCCACGGCTTCCCCGTGGAAGTCCTCGGCACGGACCTGCACGAGGCCAGCCTGGAGACGGCGCGCAAGGCCTCCTACGGCACCTGGTCCCGCCGCGAGTCCGCGCCGAAGCTCTTCCCGCTGTACGTGGAGAGCGGGGAGCGGCAGGTCACCATCCTCCCCGTCGTCCGTCGTGTCACCACCTTCGCCCAGGCCAACCTGCTGGCGCCCCTCCCGGAGCGGTTCGGCCGCTTCGACTTCATCCTCTGCCGCAACGTGCTCACCTATTTCAATCCGGCCGCGCGTGACGCGGCCATCACCCTGCTGTCGCGCACGCTCAACCCGGGCGGGCTGCTCTTCCTGGGCGCCGTCGAGGTGGACCGCGTCCCCGCCGGCATGGTGCGCGAGGGCACTCCCGAGCTGCAGGCGTTCCGCCTGCTGGCCCCTGGCGAGGCCGCCCCGTCCACCCCGTCTTCTCGTGCCCGCGCCGCCGAAAGCAGCGCCCGGGCCGCCGCGCAGGCCCGGCGTGCGGCGCCGGCGCCCAGGCCCGCGCCGGTCCGCGCCGCCGCCGCCGCGCCGCCTTCGGCGAGCTGTCCTTCCTCAAGCCCTCCTACCGTCAGCCGCAGGGCGCCCGCCGCACCGTGGCGCTGCTGGACGCGGGGCCGGACCA
>NZ_JAJVKV010000027.1 GCF_024198175.1 Pyxidicoccus xibeiensis | reverse complement strand
TCCGTTTCGGCCGGAGCACACGCACTCGCGGCCGTCTGCTCCCCGCCATGGCGAGTCATGCTCGCACTGCGGCGCTTATGCATCCATCGGACGCATCAGTATCGTTAATTTTTTCTCACGCCCTCAGGGCAGGCGCGGGTGGAGGAAGCGCGCCAGGGCGATGAGGTCGTCCCAGTCCAGCGGGCCGAACTCCAGGGCCACGCCGTCCACCTCGCGGCGGCGAATCTCGCAGGTGGTGACGAGGTCCCCGCCGGGCAGGGGCACGGAGATGGTGAGCTGCCGCGTGGTGTCCGACGGGTGGGCCAGGAGGAACAGGCCGGCCATGGACACGTCTCGCGCCCGGACCATCACCGTGCGGCCCGACAGCAGCACCTTCACGGGGATGTCGGCCTCGACGCGCGGGTGGTAGCGCTCGGCCGCCTTGGAACCGCTCGTGGGGGTCATCATCGGTCTCTCCTCTGCGTGCGACAGGGTGCGACAACTCTGAGGCACGCGGCCCGAGAGGCAAGTTTCCGTCCGCCGCGCCCCGTCTCGCCGGCCGGACGCTCTTCCCGAGCCGTGGAGCCTGGCGGGCGCGCGTGTCCGGGCCATCCGCCTGGGATTGCTCGGCTTTCGTCCTGGCACGCGGGCTGAAGAGCGCCTCCTGCAACTCACCGCAGGAGGCCGACCCGTGAACGCTGACAACCGCATTCCCTCGCTGACCATCACCCACACCATCGCGAGGCAGACGCCGAAGAACGAATTCGGCACGGTGCTGGCGCGCGCCGCGAACGAGGTGGTGCGCACGGGCGCCGGGTTCGTGGGCGGGATGATTCCGGCGGGCCCCATCGTGAGCGCGGCCATCTCCAGTACCCGCACCGTGGTGTCCACCGTGGCCCCCACCGGGGGTGTTGTCAGCAAGAGCATGCCCGGCGCGGGCGGGGCTGACCTCCCCGGCGGGCCGGGTGGGGCTGCGGGGAGCGGGGATGCGTGGGACCTGCTGGAGGCGCAGCGGGCGCTCAGCGCGGACGGCCAGAAGTTCAACGTGGCCTACCTGCAGCTCCAGAACGAGATGCAGCGGGAGAGCCGCGAGCACAACGCCGTCTCCAACATCATGAAGGTCCGCCACGACTCCGCGAAAGCGGCCATCAACAACATCCGCTGAGGAGCCGGGCGAGCCATGGCCATGGACAAGGTGGGCCCGGTGGGCGGGGCGGGTGTCTCGCCCGCGGTGGAGCCCGGACGGGAGCGGTTTGGCAAGGTGCTGGAAGAGGTGGCGGGGCCGGCCCGGGGCGGTGGTCCGCGGGTGGCCATGGAAGGGCCGGCGAGGCCCACGCCCACGGAGGCGCCCCCGAGGGTGGGCCGCGCGGAGTCCGTGGGTCGGGCTTCACCGGGCTGCGCGGAGGTGAAGCCCGGGGGCCGGGTGGACTCGGTGCAGTCGGCGCGGGAGCAGCAGGCGGCGCAGGTGCTGGACAGGGTCGGGCAGGCGCAGAAGCGGCTGGACCACATCCTCAGGATGGCGGAGTCCGGCCGCTCCTTCTCCCCGGCGGAGCTGCTCGCGTTGCAGGCCCACGTCTACCGGGCGAGCCAGGAGCTCGACCTTGCCGGCAAGGTCGTCGAGAAGGCGACCGGCGGCGTCAAGCAGGTCCTCCAGACGCAGGTTTGAGGAGTTCCATGATGCGCTTTCCTCCCCGACGCTGCCTCATCTTCCTCCTGCTCCTGTGCGCCACCGCGTGCCGGGAGCGCATCCAGCATGGCCTGGACGAGCGACAGGCCAACGAGCTCCAGGCGGTGCTCATCGAGCGTGGGCTCGATGCGCGCAAGGTGCCGGAGGCGGGCAAGAAGCCCACGTGGTCCATCGAAGTCTCGGACGAGCAGGCCTCGGATGCGGTGCGAATCCTGGCGGAGCTGGGGCTGCCGAGGCCCGCGGCGGAGGTGGGCTGCGACGTCTTCGGTGGGAGTGGGCTGGTGCGCACGCCAGTGGAGGAGGGCGTCTGCCGCGTGCGGGTGCTGGAGCGGGGGCTGGAGAAGACGCTGCAGACGGTGGAAGGCGTGCTGCTGGCGCGGGTCCACCTGGTGGTGCCCGTGGCACCAAGGCCCGGCCAGGCGCCTGCGCCCTCGAAGGCGTCGGCCATGCTGCGCGTGCAGCCGGGAAGCGCGGCACGGGTGCGCCAGTCCTCGGAGACGTTGAAGGCGCTCCTCGCGGGGGGCGTGGAGGGGCTGTCTCCAGACGCGGTGTCCCTGCTGGTGGACGAGGTGTCCACGCGGGTGGAGGTCCCCGTGGGGGCGGGGATGTCACCGCTGGCGAGGCTCCGGGCGCTGCTCGCGGTGCTGGGCGTAGTGGTGACGGGGCTCGCGGTGGCGCTGGTGCTGGTGACGCTCCGGATGCGCCACTACCGGGAGCGGACGTTGGCGGCGTCCACGCCGCCGGTCCCCGCGCGGCCAGTGCTGACACCGGGCGCCGCGCGCAAGGTGGCGTGAGCCGAGTGAAAGGACGTCACCATGGAAGCGACACGGGTGGGTCGGGCTTCTCGGCCGGCCAGGAGGACGAAGCCAATCGAAAGGTGTCCACCGGTGGAGGGGGAGGAGCTGATGCCGGCCCGGCCTCTTCCGCCCCTGGGACTTCCGCTGGAGCGCTTCGCGCTGGTGGCGTGGGTGCTGGGGCGGGAGCGGGCCGCGGAGCTGCTGGAGGGGCTTGGGGAGCGGGAGGCGGAGCGCGCGAAGGCGCACCTGCTCCGTCTCGCGGCGCTGCCTTCCGCGCAGCGGCAGGCCAAGGTGGCGGTGGAGTTCGGGGAGCGGACTGACGCCGCCGCGAGGCTGAAGGCCCTGATGGGGGAGGTGTCCGAGCCGTTGCGACGGGAGGTCTTCCGTCGCCTCCCGCCGTACCACCGGACCCTGTTCCCCGGCTGCCGCGTGGAGCCCGTCGACCCCGAGGCCCCATCCGCCCTGGGGGCACTGGCCGAGCGGCTCATCCGGGAGGCCACGCGCTGAGCCGCTGAGCGGCGCCGTCCGTCCCGGTCCTCGTACCCGGCATCCCGCGTGGGGATGCCGTCTCTCTTCAACCCCGCGACTTCACGGGCCCGGCATGTGGCTGGGGCCGTGCACGGGTGGGGTGTGTCCCAAGACAGCCAGGGAGCATTCGATGAACACCGAGGTTGAGCAGTCCCGCACGAAGAAGGTCCGAGCGTTGCGCGCGTTGGGCTCGCGCCAGTTGACGCGCGCACACGCCGTGCTCTCGGAGCGCCCGTGTGTGGCGGCGCTCGGCCGGGAGGCTTTGGGGGTGGTGGCGGAGGTGCTGGCTCGCGAGCTGGGCTGTGAGGTGAGGGCGGAGGCCCGGCTCCTGGAGGCCGCCGTCGCGCCGCAGACGGGACTGGCCTGGCCGGCGGTGTTCGCGCTGCTGGAGCTGTCAGCGGTGGGGGGCACCGCGGTGCTGGAGCTGGAGCCGGCGCTCGCCTTCGCGGCGCTGGAGCGCATCGCCGGAGCAGGACAGCGGCCGGGCGTAGTGACGGAGCTGGCACGGCTGGAGGAGGCGACGCTGGCGTACCTGCTGCTGCTGGTGCTCTCCGCGGTGCGCTCCCAGGTCGGGCTGTACTCGCGGTTGGGCCCCCGGCTCTCGGGGCTGAGCATGCGGAGGGCGGAGGTGCTGGCAAGACTGGATGGCCGGCAGCCCCTGGTCGCTGTCGAGCTGTCATTGACGGTGGGGGAGGCGAGCGCGGGAGCACGGCTGCTGCTGCCGGCACCGGTGCTCCAGACGGTGTTCCAGGACCTGCCGCTGGAGCGGGGCTCGGACCTCGCGCCAGAGGTGCTGGCGGCGGCGCTGGAGGCGCGGTGCCTCATCGGACAGACCCCGCTGTCGGCAAGGGCGCTGGAAGCGCTGGTGGTGGGGGACGTCGTCCTCTTCGAGGGAGTGCGCCGCGAAGGTGGGCGCCTCCACGGCCACGGGCGGCTGGTCACCCGGGGCTTCGCCCTGGCGGGGGACTTTCGCGCCGAGGGCTTTTCGCTGACCCGCGCGCAGGCGCACACGGTTTTCCAGGAGGCGGACATGGCGGTGGTGAACGAGAAGAGCGGGGGCATGCCCCCGCTGCCGGTGGAGGTGGAGATTGAGCTGACCCGGGTGATGCTGCCGCTGTCGGAGCTGGCGGCGCTGAAGCCCGGCGCGCTGCTGCCGCTGCACATCAACGCCAGCGAGCCGGTGTTGCTGCGCGTGGGGGACCGCGCGGTGGCCCGTGCCGAGCTCGTGGAAATCGAGGGCGAGGTCGGTGCCCGGGTCCTGGCCCTGCTGCCGTGAGTCCTCCGATGAAGACCCTCTTCTCTTCCCTCTCCCTCCACTCACGCCTGCTGCTGGTGGGGGCGCTCGTCCTCGGGCTGGCGGCGCTGGGACCGCTGGCAAGTCTGTCCATGACCTCTGTCGCCCGGGGTGTGCTGGTCGCGGCAGCGCTGGGGGGTCTGGGCTGGTGGCTTCGCAGGCGAGGAGCTGTCGGGCCCGCAGTCCCCACCGCGCAGCGGTTGCACGTCGTCTCGCGAGCGGGGCTTTCTCCCAGGTGTAGCCTGGCGCTGGTGGAGGTGGACGGGCGGGGCTTCCTGGTGGCCTTCGGTGACTCGTTCGCGGAGATCCACGAGACGCCGGAGCAGGAGGACGTCTTCGCGCGGGCCCTGGCCCAGGCGCGCCGTCCGATGCCGAAGCGGCGCATTCCGGGAAGGGGTCGGGGGGTGGACCAATGAGGCGCGCGCTCCTGGCGACGGCGCTGCTCGTGCCGGCCCTGGCCTCCGCGGCGGAGGCCTCGCTCTCGCGGATGTCCTATGCGGGCAGCCCGCTGTCGATGATGGGGATGCTCGCCCTCATGTCACTGCTGCCGTTCGCGGTGCTGATGCTGACGAGCTTCTCGAAGATCGCCGTGGTGCTGTCGCTGGCGCGCTCGGCCATGGGAACGCAGCAGGCGCCGCCCACGCTCGTGCTGACGGGGCTCGCGGCCGTGCTCACGGGGCACATCATGGCCCCCGTCATGGAGCGCATGTACGACGCGGGACAGGTGGCGTACCGCGAGGTGGAGGGCGGCTCCGGGGAGCAGATTCTCTCCGCGGCGGCGCGGGTCTCGGAGCCGCTGCGCGCCTTCCTGCTGAAGCACGGCAGTCCGGAAGAGCGGGCGCGCTTCGTGGACCTGGCGCGCGAGCTGCGGCCTCCCGAGGAGGCGGACGCGGTGCAGGAGACGGACCTCTTCGTCGTCATTCCGGCCTTCGTCATCACCGAGCTGAAGGAGGCCTTCCAGATTGGCTTCCTCGTCTTCCTCCCGTTCCTGGTGCTGGACATGGTCATCGCCAACGTGCTGCTCGCGCTGGGGATGCAGACGCTGTCTCCGAGCCAGGTGAGCCTGCCCTTCAAGATCCTCCTCTTCGTGGCCGTGGATGGCTGGGCGCTGCTGGCGCGCGGTCTCATCCTTGGCTACCGGTGACGCCATGACCCAGGACGTCCTGCTCACCCTGGGCCAGGAGGCACTGCTGCTGATGGTGCTTGCCTCGCTGCCGCCCATCGGCGCGAGCTTGCTGGTGGGCTTCCTGGCCAGCCTCTTCCAGGCCACCACCCAGCTCCAGGAGAGCACCCTGTCGGTGGTGCCCAAGCTGTGCGCGACGGTGCTGGCGCTCGTGTTCGCCGGTCCGTGGATTGCCGGGCAGCTCACGCGCTTCACACACCAGCTCCTGCTGCTCATCTCCGAGGTCGCGGCATGAACCTGGAGTCCCTGCGGGTCTGGCTCGAGGCACTGGGGCCGGACATCGTCGTGGTGGCACTGTGCGCCGCGCGGCTGTTGCCCATCGCCTTCCTGTGCCCGCTGCTGGGAGGACAGGCCACGCCCATGACCGTCAGGCTGGCGCTGGTGCTGGCCCTGGCGCTCTTCCTCCGCGTGGAAGCCGGAGTGGCGCTGGACGCGCCGGTGGAGTCCTCGCTGGAGCTGGCGGCGCTGGTGGTGCGTGAGCTCGTCTATGGGCTGTCGGTGGGGCTGGTGGCCGCGCTGCCCTTCGACGCAGCGCGGATGGGCGGGCGCTTCATCGACCTGTTCCGGGGCACGTCCGCGGAGGCGAGCCTGCCGGCGGCGGGGAGCCGGGAGTCGGCGACGGGTGACGGGCTCTACCACCTGCTGGTCTCGCTGGTGGTGTCGGGCGGGCTGTTTCCCCTGGTCCTCTCCGGGCTGATGCGCGGTTTCGCGGTGGTGGGGCCGGGGGCCTTCGTCCCCACGGAGGCGGCCACGCTGCATGTCGTCATGCTGGCGGGCGGCGCCCTGGCCACGGGGCTGGCGGTGGGGGCCCCGGTCGCTGCGGCGGTGCTGGCGGTGGACTGCTTCCTGGGGATGGCCTCGCGAGCGGCGCCGCAGCTGAACCTGCAGGAGGTGGGCGCACCGCTGCGGATTCTCGGGGGTGGCGCGCTGCTGTGGCTCGGCACGGGGGTGCTCTGTGAGCGGCTGCTCGCGGGCGTGCTGTCGACCGAAGGGGCGCTGGCGCTGCTGGGGGAGGTGGCCCGATGAGTGGCGAGAAGACGGAGCAACCCACGGCGAAGCGCCTGCGGGAGGCACAGCGCAAGGGACAGGTGCCGCGCAGCCGCCTGCTGACGTCCAGCGCGGTGACGCTCGGGGGGCTGCTGGGACTCGGCGCGTCGGCGTCTGACGGCTTCGCCCGGCTCCAGGCGTGGACCGCGCGGTTGTTCCTCGAGCAGCAGGCCGGAGCGGGGTGGCAGGAGGGCCTGTGGATTGCCGCGGGGCTCTGTGCGCCGGTGCTGGGCGGAGCCCTGCTGGGGGCGCTGGGCGCGTCCATCGCCACCGTCGGCTTCCAGCTGGACACGCGGCACGCCATGCCCCAGCTGGAGCGCGTCAGTCCCGCGGCGGGCCTGAAGCGGCTCTTCAGCCTCCGGCCGCTGACGGAGCTGGCCAAGGCATTGGCGGTGGTGGTGCTGGTGGCGGCGCTCGTCTGGAGTGACGTGGAGGAAGTCGGGCCGGACGCGCTTCGTGCCATCTGGCTCGGCGGGGTGGACGGGCCGGGCCTGCTGGTGGAGCACCTCTTCCGTCTCGCCACCCGGCTGGCCTGGGTGGTGCTGGTGCTGGGCCTCGGGGACTACGCGCTCGCGCGGCGGCGCCACCTCAAGGACTTGATGATGAGCCGTGAAGAGGTGCGGCGCGAGCACAAGGAGAGCGAGGGGGACCCGCGCCACAAGGGGCAGCGGCGGGCGTTGCACCGTCAGCTCGCGCATGGTGGGCCGGCACGTGGAGTGCAGAAGGCCACGGCCGTGGTCGTCAACCCCACGCACATCGCGGTCGCGCTCCGTTACGACGTCCAGGAGTGTGAAGCGCCCTACCTCGTGGCGAAGGCCCGCGAGGCAGAAGCGCTCTCGCTGCGGGAGGAGGCACGGCGGCTCGGGATTCCGGTGGTCCGGGACATCCCGCTGGCTCGCAGCCTCATCCACTACGACCTCGGGGAGGCCATTCCCGAGGAGCTGTACCAGGCGGCAGCGGTCGTCCTGCGCACGGCGATGGAGTCGCGGGGCCAGGACGGACATCCACGGAGACAGACGTCATGAATCCACTCTCGAAGGTGTTGCTGAAGGCCCGCCAGTCCGCGGATGTGGTGCTCGCGGTGGCGATGGCCGCTGTGCTGGGGGCTCTCATCATTCCGCTGCCTGCGTGGCTGCTCGACGCGGGCCTTGCCGTCAACCTGGCGGCGGCGGTGGCGCTGCTGGTGGCGGCGCTGCGGGCGAAGGACGCGCTGAAGGTGACGGCGTTTCCCACGCTGCTGCTGTTCACCACGCTGTTCCGGCTCTCCCTGAATGTGTCGTCCACGCGGCTGGCACTCGCGGAGGGGCATGCGGGCGAGGTCATCCAGGCCTTCGGCGAGTTCGTGGTTCGGGGGGACTACGTGGTCGGCGCGGTGGTGTTCGCCATCCTCACGCTGGTGCAGCTCCTGGTGGTGACCAAGGGTGCCGAGCGTGTCGCGGAGGTGTCCGCCCGCTTCACGCTGGACGCGATGCCGGGCAAGCAGATGTCCATCGACGCCGACCTGCGCGCGGGCGCCATCGACCAGGCCCAGGCACGGCGGCGGCGGCGCGACCTGGAGCGCGAGTCGCAGATGTTCGGCGCCATGGATGGCGCGATGAAGTTCGTGAAGGGGGACGTGGTCGCCGGCCTGGTCATCGTGGCGGTGAACCTGCTGGGGGGCACGCTCATCGGTGCGCTGCAGGGCGGCATGTCCCTGAAGGAGGCCGCGTCGACGTTCGCGCTCATCGCCATTGGCGACGGGCTGGTGTCGCAGATTCCCTCGCTCTGCATCGCCGTGGCGGCGGGCCTCGTCGTCACACGGGTATCCTCTGAGAAGGACGAGGACTCGCTGGGCTCGGAGATTGGCTCGCAGTTCTTCGGTGAGGCCCGGACGCTCTGGGTGGTGGCGGGGCTGTGTGTGGGGCTGGCCCTCATGCCGGGCATGCCGCACCTGACCTTCCTCGCGCTGGCCGCGGGGCTGGGCGGGCTCGGGTACGCGCTGCACCGGCAGGGGACTCCTGGATGCGATGCGAAGGAGGGGGCACGCACGGTGGGCGCCACTCCGGATGGCGCGGCGGCGGGAGCGGCGGGGGCTCCTCCGGAGAGTGCCGCGGCGCCCGTGGGCGTGTCCCCGCTCACCCTGGACCTGGCGCCGGAACTGACCGCACTGGCGGAAGCGGACGGCGGCGCCTTCGTCCACAAGACGTTGAACGCCGTACGGGACGAGCTGTTCTTCGAGTTGGGTGTGCGCGTCCCCGGCATCCGCGTAAGGACGCAGGCCGCGTACCTGTCACCGGGCGAGTACCGCATCCAGGTGGACGAGGTGCCCGCAGGCGGGGGGCAGGTTTTTCCGGGCGCGCTCTACGCGCTGGTGTCTCCAGACGAGCTCATCTTTCTCCAGGTGAAGGCGGAGCCCGCGGTGGAGCCCGGCACGGGCAGGACCATCAGCCGGGTGTCCGAGTCGGGGCGTGCCCTGCTGGAGACGGCGCAGGTCTCCGTGCGGCGTCCGGGAGAGCTGCTGGCGGACCACCTGCGAAGCGTGCTGCGGGCTCGCGCGGCGGACTTGCTGGGACTCCAGGACGTGCAGGGGCTGCTGGAGGGGCTGGAGGCGCAGGCGCCCGTCCTGGTGAAGGAGGCCTTGCAGAAGGTGCCGCTGCCGCTGCTGACGGACGTGCTCCGCAAGCTGCTCCAGGAGGGCGTCAGCATCCGGGACATGCGCGCCATCCTGGAGGCGCTCGTCTCTCCCACGACCGAAGGGGATGCCGTCGCCCTCGCCGAGCGCTGCCGTCAGGCGCTGCGCAGGTACCTCAGCCACAAGTTCGCCCCCACCGGGCCGCTGTATGCGTACCTCGTGGACCCGGAGGTGGAGGAGGTGCTGCGGGCCACGGGGCCGCGCGGGCCCGCGCCCGACCCGGAGCGGGTGGCGGAAATCCTGGAGGGGGTACGGCAGGTCGCCACGGGGGGACGGGCCGTGTTGCTCACTGCGCCGGACGTCCGGCGGCCGCTGCGCAGGCTGTGCGAGGGCGCCTTCCCGGACGTGGCGGTGCTCACCTACGGCGAGCTGGATGGGGCGCTGCAGATTCGCCCCATCGGCCGGCTGTCACCGGTGCCCATGGGGCGCTGAAGTCGGAGACTGCGCGGGCGCTTCAGAGGCCCGTGCCGGTGCTGCCGGGGCCCTTCGTCTCGGGGACGGGGGGCAGGTCCGTCTGGGCCTGCTGCGGAGGCGGACGGTTGACCCGGTCCCGCAGCTCCTTGCCCGTGCGGAAGAGCAGGCCCCGCTTGGGCTTCACCGGGATGACCTGACCCGTCTTCGGATTGCGGCCCTGGTAGCCCTGGTAGTTCTTCACGTGAAAGGCGCCCAGGCCGCGAATCTCGATGTTCTCCCCGCGGCAGAGGGCGTCCTTCATCGACTCGAAAATCGTCTCGATGGTGGCCTCAGCCTGCTTCTGCGTCACGCCCCGCTTGGCGACGAGGATGTTGATCAGATCGGACTTGAGCATCGGACGCTCCCGCAAACCCGGTGACCCCTTGGAAACAGGGCACTCTGGCCCGTGGTCGAATCCTGAAAACATAACAGAACGCCTCCCTCATGCAAGCAGGGTGGACTCCCAACCGCCCAGAACCTCTACGGATTTCCGCCACTCGCAACCCGGGGGGCCTCAGAGGGCGGCGCCTCGGCCAGTCCGGGGCGCAGTGGCACCACCAGGTCCAGCCAGCGGGTGCGACGCAGCAGGTCGATGCCCGCGCAGTCGGCCGCCTGGAAGAGGGGCTCCAACTGCTCGAAGCCGGGGGCCCGGGGGCCATCCCAGGACTCCGCGCCACCGCTGATCATCACCCCGTGCACGGCGAGGGTGGTGTCCGCCAGGGTGAGGGTGGCCGGGTCCCTCGCGGGACGCAGGCCTCCCCGGCGCAGGCGCTCCAACAGGTCCGCGTCGACCATGCGGTCGACGACTTCATGGACGAGCGACTCGGGGACCCGCAGCCGGGTCGCAAGCTCGCGGGGCGTGGGGGCCTGCGTGCCGTCGACCCAGGCCAGCGTGGTCTCCTGGGCAATGCGGGAGGCCACCAGCTCGTCCGCGCGCGGGTGCGTGCCGAAGGCGAAGAGCGAGTCCCGGAAGGCGGCGTGCTCCACGGCGTAGGACAGCCTCGCGCCGAACAGGAGCAGCAGCCAGCTCACGTACACCCAGGCGAGGAAGAGGGGCAGGGCGCCCAGGGATGCGTAGAGGGGGTTGTAGTGGAAGCTGCGGGCGGCGAACTCGGCGTAGACCTGCTTGGCCACCATCCACCCCAGGCCCGCGACGAGTCCTCCCGCCAGCGCGGAGCGCACGCGCATGTGGGAGTAGGGCGTCCAGAAGTACAGCAGGGTGAGGCTGGCCACGGCGAGGAGCGTGGTGCCGAACGTGATGAAGACGCCCGCGTGCTGGAAGTGGCTCTGCAGGAAGGTGCGGACCTGGCCGGTGCCCGTGAAGGAGGCCGCCAGGAAGAAGGGCCCCAGCAGGAGCAGCCCCGCGTAGATGAGGAGGCGGATGCCCCAGGGCCGCTGGCGGCGGATGCCCCACAGCTCGTTCACCGCGCCATCCAACTGCCGCAGCAGCGAGCCCGCGGACAGCATGACGGCGAGGAACCCCACGCTGCCGATGGCGACGGAGTTGCTGGGCCTCAGGAACCGGTCGAGGAACGCGGAGGACTTGCCTCGCACTCCCGGGTCCAGCAGCTCGCCCACGACGTCGCGCAGCTTCTCCTTGAACGCCTCCTGGTGGAAGGCCGTCAGCAGCACCAGGGCCACGGTAAGCAGCGGCACCATCGAGAACATGCTGACGTACGTGAGCGCGGCGGCCCGCAGCCGGAGGTTCTCCCCCCGAAAGCCCTGGGCCACCGTTCGCGCGGCCAGGAGGGTGTCCATCGCGAACAGCCCCACGGGGGTGTCCCGGACGGGCTCCCACAGTCGCAGGGCCCAGGCCTTCGTCCTGTCGCGAGTCGCCCTCAGCCACGGAAGCGGATTGGGCATCATGGCGTCCCCACAAGGGGCGGCCCGCAGGGGGGAAGGGAGGAAATCACGTGGGAGCGCTGGCCGGGCCCGGGAGCTGACAACGCCCCGCAGCATGGGACCCCAAGGCTAGCCAATCCGAGGCCCCCGGGGCCAGCCCACCCCAGGGGAGGGTGGACGGCCAGGGGATGCTGCCCGACATGGCCGGCTCGGAACTCCGTGCCAGGAAGCTTCACGGCGCGGAATGAGCCTGCCTGCTCGGCTCCCTGCCCCATGCCTCTTCGTGGCACCGGGGCCGGGAGCCGACCTCATTCATTGCTCAGGTCGTCCCGCCGCCCGAAGGCTCCGAGCCGCCGCCCGACGACGTGGGAGGCGTCGAGGCACCACCCGACTCACCCCCGCCAGCGCTGCCGCCGCCCGATGAGGACGGACCGCCACCGCGCTCGCCCCGCTCACCGCGGTCCCCACGCTCGCCGCCCCGGCGCTCGCCCCGCTCACCACCGCCGCGCTCACCACCCCGGTCACGCTCGCCGCGCTCGCCACCCGCGCGCTCGCCACCCCGGTCTCCGCGCTGCTCGCCGCCGCGCTCTCCGCGCTGCTCGCCACCCCGGTCGCCGCCGCGCTCGCCGCCACGCTGCTCGCCGCCACGCTGCTCGCCGCCACGCTGCTCGCCGCCACGCTGCTCGCCGCCACGGTCTCCCCGGGGCCGGTCGCCGCCACGGTCGGGACGCCGGCCATCTCGCCGGTCTCCGCGCTCACCGCCGCGCTCGCCACCACCGCCGCGCTCGCCACCCCGGTCGCCGCCACGCTCACCCCGGTCCCTGCCACCGCGCCGGCCCTGGTCCTGGCGCCCGTAGCCGCCGCCGTTGCTGTCCGGCTTGCGCTGCTGCATCGCCAGCTCGCCGTCACCGGAGCCCGGCGACGAGGCCACCTTGTGCTCGGGGCCCGTGGCCGAGCGGCCGTAGATGTCGTACTGCTCGCGGTGGTAGTTCTGCTGCGCCTTGACCTGGATGGACTTGTTGTACCGGTCCATCAGGTGCCGCAGCTCGTTGCGCTCCTCGCCCTGGAGCAGCCGCGCCACTTCCGCGTTGCAGTTGATGACCAGCGTGGAGTCCTTGTAGCCGGGCGCCTCGCGGCGAATCTCGCGGAAGATTTCGTACGCCACGGTGGTGGCCGTCTTCACGAAGCCGTTGCCGTCGCAGTACGGGCAGTCCTCGTGCAGCATCCGGCCAATGGACTCGCGCACGCGCTTGCGCGTCATCTCCACCAGGCCCAGCTCGGAGATGCGCAGCACGTTCGTCTTCGCCTTGTCGCGGCCCAGCGCCTCCTGCAGCGCCTTGAAGACCTTGTCCCGGTTCTGCGCCTTCTCCATGTCGATGAAGTCGCAGATGATGATGCCGCCGATGTTGCGCAGCCGGAGCTGGTAGACGATCTCCTTGGCTGCCTCGACGTTGATCTTCGTAATCGTCTCCTCGAGGCTCTTCTTGCCGACGTAGCGGCCCGAGTTGACGTCGATGGCGGTGAGCGCCTCGGCCTGGTCGATGATGAGGTAGCCGCCGCTCTTCAGCCACACCTTGCGCTGGGTGGCGCGCTGCAGCTCCTGCTCGATGCCGTACGCGTCGAAGACGGTGTCGTCGCCCTCGTGCAGCGCCACCCTGTCCCGCAGCGCCGGGTCCTGCGCGGTGACGAAGCCGAGGATGCGCTCGTACTCCTCGCGGTCATCGACGACGAGCTTCTCCACGTCGTGCGCGAAGAGGTCTCGCGTGGCGCGCAGGATGAGGTCCAGGTCCGGGTGCAGCAGGCCGGGGCCGCCGCGCTTCTCGTTGCGGCGCACTACCTGGTTCCACACCTCGATGAGGAACCGGATGTCGCTCTCGAGCTTCTCCTGCGGCACGTTCTCCGCCACCGTGCGGACGATGAAGCCCGTCCCGGGCGGGCGCATCTTGTCCACGATGTCGCGCAGCCGCCGGCGCTCCTTCTCGTTGGAGATGCGGCGGCTGATGCCCACATGGTCCACCGTCGGCATGAACACCAGGTGCCGGCCGGGGATGGAGATGTGCGAGGTGAGGCGCGCGCCCTTGGTGCCGATGGGGTCCTTGGAAATCTGGACGACGACTTCCTGGCCCACCTTCAGCAGGTCCTCAATCTTGTCCGTCCGGCGCTGCTTGGGCTTCTCCTTGTCCTCGTCGCGCTTGTCGCGGCGCTTCTCCTCCTGCGGGCGCCGGCCCTTCTCCTTGTCCTTGTCCTTCTCGCGCTCCTTCTCACGGCCCTCGCGGGCGCGGGGCTCACGCGCCTCGCGGGCCTCGCGCGGCGTGCGGCGCTCACCGGACACCTCGGCCGGACGCGCGGCCGGGGCCGGCGTGGCCCCGTCAGTCGCGGGAGAAGGGATGATTTCGCTCAGCGCGGTGGCGGCAGGCGGAGGCGGCTCGGGCGACTGCATCGCCACGGGGGTGCCTTCCTCCGTCGCGGGCGCGGAGACCGCCTCCGGGGCCACGCCCTCGGAAGCACCGGTGACGGGCTCACCGGCGGGGGCGGCCTCCACCACCAGGGCCGCGGGGGCCGCGGGCACCTCCATCACCGGAGCCTGCGCCTCGGAAGCGGCAACGGGCTCGGCGGCAACGGGCTCGGCGGCGGCGGGCGGCTCCACGGCCTCGGGGGCGGCCTCGACCGGAGCCGGGGTGGGCTCGGGAATCGGCACGGCCGGCGCGTTGGCGGCCAGCTCCATGACGGTGTCGCGGGGCAGGGACTCGGTGAGGTGCGCGGCGGCCTCGCCGGCCAGCTCCTCCGCTTCCGCTTCCACCGCCGCCGGGCCCCGGGTGTGGGCCATGGCCTCGGCCGCGTCGGCCTCGGACTCGGTGGGGACGTCCGGCGCATCCTCGTGCTCGCCCTCGGTGAGCTCGAACTGGGCGCGCGCGAAGTCCGGGTCGTAGACGACGTCGCTGACGTAGAGGAAGGCGGCCTTCTCCAGGCCGATGTCGACGAAGGCGGCCTGCATGCCCGGGAGCACCCGGACGACACGGCCCTTGTAGATGTTGCCTACGACGCCTTTGTCCTTCTTACGCTCGAGGTAGAACTCCGCGATGTGCCCGCCCTCGACGAGCGCCACGCGGGTCTCCCGACCCGCCGCGTTGATGACCAGGATGCTGCTCATGGATGAATCCTGCACGCGCGCGCGGTAGGGCGGACCTCACCGGACGGGAGGCGGCAAGACGCCGCGCCTCCGAGCACGCTGCGAAGGGAGAGGCGGTCGCCGGCGGACCTTCAGCGACGCGGACCGCCCCGGACCTTCCGGGTGAGGTTCGTGACGCGCTGTCGAGGACCGAGGGGACCACCGCCTGCTCCTCCGAGTTCATGTCGCCCCGCATTGCGACCGGCACCGTGCCGGGCGAGGCCTTGTCTTCACAACGCGTTCGAGGTCCTCCACCACGCGTGCTGCCCGCTCTTCTATCCGCACCCGGTCGGTGCCCATCGTGGGCCACCTTGGGGGGGCGACTGGAGCCTCGGCGCAGCCGGCGCCCGGAGGAGACCGGGAACGCAACCCGTCAAAAATCCCTACTGAACGCTGACCCCCGACAACGCGGAGCGTCACACAACCGTCCAGAAACACGGGGAGTTTTCCACGTCCCTGACGGCCGTGTAAAGGCGAGAAACGGCATCCATCCACTCTCTGGCAGATGCCGGGCGCCTGGGCGGCCGGGCGTCACGCCTGGGCGGGGGCCTGCTTGCGGCCCTCGGGCTTGTCCAGTCGCCCGCGCGGCCGGCGGACGAGCCTCAGTCCCGTCCAGGTGGCGTCGATGGTGCAGATTTTGTTGTCCACCAGGCCGATATCGAGCGCCGCATGGCGGACGAAGTCCTCGGAGAGGCTCGTCTTGATGCCCTCGCCGCCGGGCCAGCACACCCAGATGCCGCCGGTGAGGGCCATGGCACGTGCCAGGGCGGGCAGCCGCTGCACCAGCTCCTGGGCGTCCGAGGTGAAGAAGAGGATGACATCCAGGCCTGTCTGCGCGGTGATGAGGAACTCCACCCCATCCGGCAGCGGGTTGAGCTTCTGCACGAAGCCCCGCGGCGGATTGATGACGGAGACCTTGGACCCGGCCCGGATGCCCAGCATGGCCGGCAGGGAAGCCAGCGCGTAGGGCGTCATGACGTGCGCTCCACGATGAAGTGACTGAATTCGCCGGTGGCTTCGCCGTCCGTGCGCTCGACGCCAGCGACCCTAGCCTGGGTCGGCCCCCGGTTGCACCACCCGATGAACGCTTCGAGCGCGGCGGGCTCGCCCTCCGCCACGGCCTCCACGGAGCCGTCGGGTCGGTTGCGCACCCAGCCGGTGAGGCCCAGGCGCACGGCCTCGGTGCGGGCGCTCTCCCGGAAGAAGACGCCCTGCACCTTGCCCTGGATTCGCAGCGTCACCCGCCGCGTGCCACTCATGGACCCGAAGCCTCACCCTCTGGCGTTGGACTGCAACAGCTGCAGGAACGCCTGCTCGTCCAGGATTCTTACCCCGAGTTCCTGGGCCTTCTTCAGCTTGGTACCGGCATCGTCGCCCGCAACCACGAAATCGGTCTTGCGCGAGACACTTCCAGCCACCTTGCCGCCGCGCCGCTCGACCTCCTCCTTCGCCTGCTCCCGCGTCATGCCCGTCATGGCCCCGGTGAGCACCACCGTCTTGCCCACGAAGGGCCCGCCGCTGGCGACCTGGGGCGCGGCGGGGGAGACACCGGCGCGCAGCAGCGCCTCCACGGCCTCGCGGTTCTGCGGCTCCTGGAAGAAGGCGTGGATGACCTGCGCCATGACGGGGCCCACGTCCTTCACGCGGGTGATGTCGTCCAGGCTGGCGGTGAACAGCTGGCGCACGTCCGGGAAGGCCTCGGCCAGCGCCTTCGCCGTGGCGTCCCCCACGTGGCGGATGCCCAGCGAATAGAGGAAGCGGCGCTGGGTGGTCTGCTTGGAGCGCTCCACCGAAGCCAGGAGGTTGTCCGCGCTCTTGTCCCCCATGCGCTCCAGCGTCAGCAGCTTCTCCTTCGTCAGCGCATAGAGGTCGGCGAAGGTCTTCACCGAGCCCGTGGCCACGAGCTGGGCGGCCAGCTTGTCGCCCAGGCCCTCGATGTCCATGGCGATGCGGCTGGCGAAGTGGCGGATCTTCTCCACCAGCTGCGCGGGGCAGGACGCGCCCGTGCAGCGGATGATGGCGCCGTCCTCGTCCTTCACCGCCACCGCGCCGCACACCGGGCAGTGCTTGGGGAACTCGAAGGGGCTGGAGTCCTTGGGGCGCTTGGACAGCACCACGGAGACGATTTCCGGAATCACGTCTCCGGCGCGGCGCACGAAGACGGTGTCGCCCTTGCGCACGTCCTTGCGGCGCAGCTCGTCCTCGTTGTGCAGCGTGGCGCGCGCGACGGTGACGCCGCCCACCTTCACCGGCTTCAGGTGCGCCACCGGGGTGAGCGCGCCGGTGCGGCCCACCTGGATGCCGATGTCCTGCACCTCCGTGGACTCCTCCTCGGGCGGGAACTTGTAGGCCACGGCCCAGCGCGGACTCTTGGAGACCTGGCCCAGGCGGCGGCGCAGGTCCTCGTCGTCCACCTTCACCACCATGCCGTCCACCTCGAAGGGCAGCTCGTGCCGGCCCTTCAGGGATGCGTCATGCGACTCTCGCACGCCGTCGATTCCTTCCGAGCGCCGGTAGCGGTTGATGGGCAGGCCGAGCGTCTTGAGGTACTCCAGCTTCTCGATGTGCGACTTGAAGTCGGGCACGCCGTCGCCGGGGACGCACTCGTATAGATAGATGGAGAGCGGGCGCGCGGCCGTCTCCTTCGGGTCCAGCTGGCGGAGGCTGCCCGCGGCGGCGTTGCGCGGGTTGGCGAAGAGCGGCTCGCCCTCCTCCTCGCGCTTCTCGTTGAGCTTCTGGAAGTCCACCTTGCGGATGAAGACCTCGCCGCGCACCTCCAGCAGCGCGGGCACCTTCACTCCGCCCTGGGGGAGCAGCTCCATGGGCAGGCTGCGGATGGTGCGCAGGTTGGAGGTGACGTCCTCGCCCTTGGTGCCGTCGCCGCGCGTGGCGCCCTGGACGAAGGTGCCCTTCTCGTAGCGCAGGGAGATGGCCAGGCCGTCGAGCTTGGGCTCGCAGACGTAGGTGACGCTGGGCAGCGACACCAGCTTGCGGATGCGCTCGTCGAACTCCACCAGCCCTTCGTCGTCGAAGATGTTGGCCAGCGACAGCATGGGGACGCGGTGGACCACCTCCCCGAACTCCTCCACGGCCGCGCCGCCCACGCGCTGGGTGGGCGAGTCCGGCGTCTGGAGGCTGGGGTGCTGGTCCTCCAGCGCCTGCAGCTCGCGCATCAGCTTGTCGTACTGCGCGTCGCTGATCTCCGGGGAGTCGAGCACGTAGTAGCGGTAGTTGTGGTGCGCCAGCTCGGTGCGGAGCTCGCGGGCTCGGGCTTCGGCTTTCTTGAAGTCGTCCACGGTGCGCGGTCCTTACTCCAAATCACGCCAGGCTGGCGCGCTCCGCTGACGCCAGGCGCGGCGTCGCGGAAAGGGGCATGCGATGACGCGCAATCTAGAGCGTCTGACCGACATCCCGTGACGCCCTTTGCGGGATGCTCCAGAGCGGTCCTCCACCGACGACCTCTGGGGTAGGCCGCTTCACGGCGCGCGAAGCCGCTCCGCCACGGCCCGGCGCGGACCCGGGCCGTGGGGTGGGGCGGAAGGCCGGGGGCCACCGGGGCCGGTGGGGTGGGGAAGGGGAGGCGGGGGCGGGGTGTTGCCTTTCCGGAGCGCGGGGGCGCGCGGCAACCCGCCGGGTCCTGGATTCGGGGGCCGGACCCGGGCAATGCCAGAACCTCCGGGTGGAAATGTGCTGCCCCGGCTCTCCTGTTGAGCAACAGGAAGTGATCGGACCCCGGACAGCAAGGATGCCTTGACAGGTCCGGAGGGGGTCAATAACGTCCCCGCGCGGTTCATGGCGCAGGTGTGTCGACGGCGCCGTCTCTTCCCAACCACACTGGCTCACGCCCGAGCAGTCCCGTTCAGGGATTCCGGCGGAGCCGTCCTTCTGGAAGGTGCTTCCGAGGGCCGCGGACCCATCCCGGCAACCCCCACCGTCCGAGCCCTCGGCCGCTTCATTCCCCCCAAGCGTTACAGCCATGCGTAAAGTCCGTACTTCGAGAGAGAAGGCCGCTGCCCCCGACGTCGTCGCCGTGGAGGCGGACGAGAAGCCCCGCCGCAAGCGCGCGGCGAAGGCCGTCGAAAGGGTGGAGCCGGAGAAGCCCGCCCGGGCCCGCCGCACCCGCCGCGACGAGGACGTCGAGGTGGAGGCCGAGCCCGCGGAAGAGGCCGTCGCCGAGCCGCCGCCCCGCCCGGTGCTCACCCCCATCTCCCGGCCGGTGCGCGACGACGACCTGCAGGAGGCCCGCATCTCCGGTGGCGAGGACGAGCAGAACGCCGCCACCCTGCCGCCGCCTCCCGAGTCCCCCGAGGCCCCCGCCTTCACGGAGGTCACCCGGGACGGCGCGCCGATGCAGGTCATCAAGCTGAACGACCTGAAGCGGATGAAGATTACCGACCTGGCGAAGATGGCCCACGACGTGGGCATCGAGGGCTACCAGGGTCTGAAGAAGCAGGACCTCATCTTCGCGCTGCTGGGCGGCATCGCCGACAAGCGCTTCGAGGTCCACGCGGAGGGCGTGCTGGAGCTGTTGAGCGACGGCTTCGGCTTCCTGCGCAGCGCGGACAGCGACTACCAGCCCAGCCCGGACGACCTCTACGTGTCCCCGTCGCAGGTGCGCCGCTTCAACCTGCGGCCCGGCGACACGGTGACGGGCCCCATCCGCCAGCCCCGCGAGGGCGAGCGCTTCTTCGCGCTCCAGAAGGTGGACAAGGTCAACTTCGCGGACCCCATGTCGGACGCGGCGCGCGAGCGCATCCTGTTCGACAACCTCACGCCGCTGTATCCGACGCGCAAGCTCAAGCTGGAGCACGAGTCGTCGGAGATGACCACGCGCATCATCGACATGTTCTGCCCCATCGGCCTGGGCCAGCGCTGCCTCATCGTCGCGCCGCCCAAGGCCGGCAAGACGGTGCTGCTGCAGAACATCGCGCACGCCATCAGCCGCAACCACCCGGACGTCTACCTCATCGTGCTGCTCGTGGACGAGCGCCCGGAGGAAGTCACGGACATGGAGCGCAGCGTGCGCGGCGAGGTGGTGTCGACGACGTTCGACGAGCCCGCCACGCGCCACGTGCAGGTGGCGGAGATGGTCATCGACAAGGCCAAGCGCCTCGTCGAGCAGAAGTACGACGTCTGCATCCTCCTGGACTCGATTACCCGTCTGGCGCGCGCCTACAACACCGTGGTGCCGGCGTCCGGCAAGATTCTCTCCGGCGGCGTGGACGCCAACGCGCTCCACAAGCCGAAGCGCTTCTTCGGCGCCGCGCGCAACATCGAGGAGGGCGGCTCGCTGACCATCATCGGCACCGCGCTCATCGACACCGGCAGCCGCATGGACGAGGTCATCTTCGAGGAGTTCAAGGGCACCGGTAACTCGGAAATCGTCCTGGACCGGAAGCTGATGGAGAAGCGCATCTTCCCGACGCTGGACATCAACAAGTCCGGCACGCGCAAGGAGGAGCTGCTGCTCACCCAGGGTGACCTGGTGCGCATCACCGCCCTGCGCCAGGTGCTCCATCCGTTCACTCCCATCGACGCGATGGAATTTGTGCTCAAGCACATGCGTCCGACGCCGTCGAACGCCGACTTCCTCGGCTCGATGAACCGGTAAGCCACCGGAAAAAGGAGCGCCCATGCGCCGACCCGTGCTCGCCCGCCTGCTCACCCTTGTCGTGGGGATGACACTCGGAGCCCTCGCGGGATGTGACTTGGGCGTCGAGGACCTGCCGGGGGGAGAGCCTCCCCCCGTGCTGTCCAACAAGACCTGCTACGACGAAGACGACTGCGTGGCCGACGCCTGCTGCGGCCTGGGCACCGCTGTCACGCACGTGACAGAAGGCCCGAGCTGCGGCGGCGTCACCTGCACGGGAAGCTGCCAGCCCGGCTCCATCGACTGCGGCCGCTGCATCCCCACCTGCCGCAACTCGCGCTGCTCCGCCGCCTGTCAGTGACTCAGGCCGCGGGCGGCTGCAGCCGCTCGGCCTCCACCGCCGGGGCGGCCGCCACGGGCCCGGGCTGCGCCTTGAGGCGTGCATAGTCGAAGCACGCCACGAGGATGGAGGCCACGGGCACCGCGAAGAGGGCCCCCACCAGCCCGTAGAGCCGTTCCCCGGCGATGAGGGAGAAGGCGACGATGACGGGGTGGAGGTGCGCCGCCTGCCCCATGATCTTGGGGTTGAGGAAGTACGCCTCCAGCGCGTGGATGCCGACAATCCACGCGAGGATGGCCAGCCCCTTCTGGAAGCCGTCCGCCAGCGCGATGAGGACGATGGGCACCGAGCTGAGGATGGTGCCGAAGATGGGGATGAGGCTGAAGAAGGTGGCGATGGTCGCCAGCAGGAAGGCGAACTTCACGCCGAACAGCAGCAGCCCGATGAAGGTCAGCAGGCCGTTGACGATGCAGATGGTGACCTGGCCGCGCACCACGCCGGCCAGCGAGCGGTCCACGCGCTCCATCAGCTGGCGCG
Source organism: Pyxidicoccus xibeiensis (assembly GCF_024198175.1). Taxonomy (NCBI): domain Bacteria; kingdom Pseudomonadati; phylum Myxococcota; class Myxococcia; order Myxococcales; family Myxococcaceae; genus Pyxidicoccus; species Pyxidicoccus xibeiensis. The sequence continues at coordinate 54,234 of NZ_JAJVKV010000027.1, read as the reverse complement.
CGTCCTGGAGGTACTCGGGCGGAACCAGCGTGCCGAAGTAGCGGCGGATGGCCTGCGCGTCGATGGAGAAGAACGCGGCCACCATCATCACGAAGAACATCATGAAGACGCCGGCGGCCACCCCGGCGACGATGGTGCGCGACACGTTGACGATGTCGCCCAGGTTCTCCTGCACCAGCGACGAGGCCCGCTTCGCCGCGTCCCCCAGCAGCTGCTCCAAATCCAACGCCAGGCTGAACTGGCCCGTGCCCGCCGCGGCGTCGGCGCCCTCCAGCGCGCGGTTGGAGAGGGCCACGGGGATGCCCCGGGTGCTGAGCCACGTCTCGGCGCGCTGCGCGAGCTCCTGCACGTGCTCCGGGGTGAGCTTGTTGGCCAGGGCCACCGTGTCGCGGCTGACGCGCGCCATCTCCCGGTAGAGCTGCGGCACCAGCGCGACGAAGAACAGGTACACGCCCACGAAGAAGCCGGCGTAGATGAGGAGGATGGCCGCCCCGCGTGGAATGGCACGGCCGGCCACCCTCAGGCGGGTGATGCGCGCCACCAGCGGCTGCACCAGGTACGCGAGGAGCGCCGCGCCCGCGAAGGGCATCACCACCGAGCGGAAGGCGAACAGCGCCGCCGCCACCAGCAGCCACAGGGCCCCCAGCAGGAGCAGGCGCTTGCGTCGTTCAGAGGATGCGGTGTCCAGGGGATGCGACGACATGGCATCCGGCTTAGAGCAGTGCCACCCCTCTGACAAGCACCAGCACCGCGGGTCCGGGCCGCCGTGCAGGCAGGTGAGCAGCTCAGGGGTGATGTCCGTGCAAGATTGCAGGCAGGGCCGGCGTCAGGCCTGGGGCCCCTGGGCGAGCCGGAGCTTCGCCTCCAGTCCGTCCAGGCACTGGAGCATGTGCCTGCGCTTGACGCGGCCCCCGGTGGCCTCGCCCAGGCCCGTCATCTGCTCGGTGAGCCAGCGGCTGAGGAACAGCAGCGCCAGCCGGTCGTCCGGGCCCAGGCCGCGCTCCAGGTAGCGCTTGTTGCGCATGTACTCGTCGTACGCCTCGGCCTCGTGCTCCAGCTCCCACCGCGTCAGCCGCAGCGCCTCCGTGTACACGGCGGGAGCGGGGCGGGGGCGGGCCTCGGTGAAGAGGGGCGCGAAGCTGCCGCCGGTCTCCATGTCCACCTCCTGCACCGGCGGGGGCCACTGCTGGAGGTCCTTCGCCAGCAGCTTCGCCACCTCCTCCAGCAGGTGGTCCAGCAGGGTGACGGGCTTGAGGTCGAAGAGGTGGTCCCAGCGCGAGGGCATGTCTTCCTCTCTACCTCAGGACGCCGGCATCGGCAGCGCGCGCAGCATGGGCGGGGGCGCGGGGGCGCCATAGCCCACGGCCAGCTCGCGGCGGATGACGTCGTAGACCGACCGCCGGGTGAGCAGCTCCCCGTGCCCGACGCCCGTCAGCTCGACGTTGGAGACGTTGGGCTGCTCGTCCACGTCCAGCCGGGAGGAGCGCCAGGGGGTGATTCCATCATCCCGCGAGTAGAGGGACACCAGGCGCACGTTTCGCGGGAAGGCGCCCACCCGGAGCTGCTTGATGAAGGGCGACACGGGCGTGAGTTGCCACATGCTGCGGCTGAACCAGCCCAGTGTCGCGCAGCCCAGGTAGGCCATCCGCGAGCCCTGGTGCGGGGTGCCCAGGGTGATGACGCTGCGCACCCGCTGGTCTCCGCCCAGGCGCTTCACGTAATAGGCGCCGATGAGGCCGCCCTTGGAGTGGCCGATGATGGTGAGCGGCCCCATGCCCGGGAAGCGCGCGTACATCCGCTCCACCTTCTCGCGCACCTTCTCGGCCAGCACGTCGATGCCGTAGGTGTTGAAGCGGTCCATCGCCCCACCCAGGTGGATGGACCAGACACAGTAGCCGTCGCGCCGCAGCCGGTGCTCCAGCACCTCGAAGACGCGCCGGGTGCTGAAGAAGCCGTACAGCAGCAGCACCGGCTTCTGGCAGTTGCTGAAGTCCGTCTTGCGGACGATGCGGTTGGCGTTCGGGCCCAGGTGGACGTAGGCCGCCAGGCTCCGGAACTGGCGCTTCCACCGGCGGTACCCCAGGACGAGCGGATTCATTGGCGTCCCCCCTCGGCGCCCCCACGCGCCGCAGACACGGCCAGGATAGGGAACGCGCCGCTCGTCCGCTGGCCTGCCCCTCACGTCGGGCAGGCCCAACGCGGGGTGCTCAACGTCCGGCGTCGCCCCCCGGGGCACCAGCGTCGGGAATCCCACCGTCACCTGTCCCGGCGTCCGGGGCGCCTCCGTCCAGAAGCCCCGCATCCGGAAGTCCCGCGTCCGTGCCGCCATCTCCCGGCGTGCCCTGGCAGCACGCCGGCGCACGGTCGAAGTACAGGCCCGCCTGCGAGCAGGGGACGCGGATGTCGCGCCGGTAGGCGCTGCAGCCGACGACGAAGCGCCCGTCCTCGCAGGTGGGCGCGGGCGCCTCCGCCGGATTGCAGGCCGCCAGCGCCCGGGCACACACCGCGCGCGAGCGGTAGAAGCGCGAGTCGTCCCGGTCTCCAGGGACGACGGTGCACGTGGTGGCCTCTCCGCAGTCCTGCACGGTGGGCCCGGTGGAGCAGGGGCCCACGGCGCACGTGGGCTCGCAGTTGATGGCCTCCGTGTCGTCACAGCGCGGGGCCGAGGCGCAGAGGTCGTCCGAGCAGGCGGAGGTGAGGAGGACGAGGAGGAGGGACGACAGAGCGAGACGCGGCAAGTGGAGCCTCGGGACGACGGGTCAGGTGAAGCGCTCGAGGAAGTTCACCAGGATTCGCCTCCCGGAGGGAGTGGGCAGGATTCCCGCGAGCAGCCGGGGCACCCGCTCTCCCGGGGCGGCGCCGCGCGCGACGGCGTCCCGCTCCAGGCCCTCCTGGCGGGCCAGGATGATGGCGCGCATGGCGTCCGTGGGCGCCTCCGGGTGGAACTGCACGCCGCGCACGTTCTTCCGGAAGGCCAGCGCCTGCGTGGCCGTGTTGGCGTTGCCCGCCAGCACCCGCGTCCCCTCGGGGAGCTGGGAGACGATGTCCTCGTGGGTGGCCTGCACGGCGAAGCGCTCGGGCAGCCCGTCGAAGAGGGCGTCCTTGCGGCCCTCCTCCGTGAGCGCCACCTCCACGGTGCCCGTCTCCCGGCCCTGCGGGTTGCGCCCCACCCGGCCGCCGTACGCATGCGCCAGCAGCTGCTGGCCGAAGCACACCCCCAGCACGGGCGTGCCGCGCTCGCCCGCCTCCACCATGAACTCCCCGGCGCGCGCCATCCACGGCTCCAGCTGTGTCACCGACAGCGGCGAGCCCGTCATCATCACCGCGTCGTAGCCCTTCAAGCTTGTGGGCAGTGGTGCGTTGCGGTGCACGGGGAGGATGTCGAAGCGGTAATCCGACAGTCCGATGGTTTGCAGAAACCACCGCTCGTAGTCGCCCACCGAGAGGCGCACGGGCAGGGCCGCGTCGCCTGCTTTCAGCAAGAGGACGTTCTTCACCGCCGCAGGTTGCCGCATCCTTGCCTCGTTCCTAACGTCTCGTGCCACGCGTGTCCGCTCCTGAACCACCCGGCGGCGGAACCCCCGAGGCACCTCGATGACCGACGCTCGCTCGCTCACTCCTCGGCTCCACGCGCTCAAGCTGCTCATCGACGGCCCGCCCGCCACCCTTGGCGGCCAGTAAGGAAGAAACCCATGCCGACGCGTTCCAAGGCGAAGGTCCTCACGCATCCAGCCATGGCCCGAAGAGCCCGCACCAAGGAGCGAGAGCCCGCGCGCGGCACGCCTCGCGACTCCACGGACACCGACACGCTGCGCCGGTGGCTGGACGAGAAGGGCATCAAGAAGGTGAAGGTGGGCGCGGTGGACGTCGATGGCGTCTGGCGCGGCAAGTACATCTCCCTGGAGAAGTTCCTCAGCGCCGCCAAGGGCGGCCTGGGCTTCTGCGACGTCGTCTTCGGGTGGGATTTGCACGACGAGCTGCTCGACAACACCCAGGTGACGGGCTGGCACACGGGCTACCCGGACGCGCACGCGAAGGTGGACACCACCACCGGGCGCATCATTCCGTGGGAGCCGGACACCGCGGCCTTCCTGCTGGACTTCGTCAACGCGGACGGCTCGCCGCTGGAGGCGAGCCCGCGGCAGCTGCTCCAGAAGATTGCGGCCCGTGCGCGCGGGCTGGGCTACCTGCCCCGCTTCGGCGCGGAGTACGAGTTCTTCATCTTCAAGGAGCAGCCCCACACCCTGAAGGAGAAGGGCTTCCAGGGGCTGACGCCGCTGACGCCGGGCATGTTCGGCTACTCGTGGCTGCGCACCTCGCAGAACGCGCCGCTGGTGCACGCGCTCATCGACGGGTGCAACGCCTTCGGGCTGAACATCGAGGGCTTCCACACGGAGACGGGGCCCGGCGTGTTCGAGGCCGCCATCCGCTACGACGACATCGAGAAGTCCGCCGACAAGGCGGTGCTCTTCAAGACGGTGGTGAAGGAGATCTGCTCCCGCCATGGCCTGAGCGCGTGCTTCATGGCCAAGGTGAACGCGAAGCTGCCGGGGTGCTCGGGGCACGTGCACCAGTCGCTGTGGGACCTCAAGGGCGACCGCAACCTCTTCCACGACGAGGGCGCGCCCCACGGCATGAGCCGGATGATGCGTCACTACATCGGCGGGCAGCTCGAGCTGATGCCGGAGCTGACGGCGCTCTACTGGCCCACCATCAACAGCTACAAGCGCAGCGTGGAGAACACCTGGGCGCCCACCACCGCGACGTGGGGCCTGGAGAACCGCACCACCGCCATCCGCGTCATCGGCGAGAACGCCAAGGCGATGCGGATTGAGTACCGGCAGCTCGGCGCGGACATGAACGCGTACATCGGCATGGCGGTCAGCCTGGCCGCGGGCCTGTGGGGCATCGAAAACGAGGTGGAGCCGCCCGCCGCCTGCAACAGCAACGCGTACGCGGTCGCCGACTCCCGGCCGCTGCCTCGCAACCTGAAGGAAGCGGTGGCGCTGCTCAAGAACAGCGAGCGCGCGCGGGAGCTGCTGGGGGAAGGATTCGTGGACCACTTCGTGCGCACGCGCGAGTGGGAGGTGCGCCAGTACGAGCGCGCCGTCACCAATTGGGAGCTGGAGCGCTACCTGGAGCTCATCTGATGAGCACGACGATGGAGGAAGCAGTCATGAAGCCGTTCGACATCCCCACCGAGCCGCGTGTCACGGAGATGGCCTGGCCCACGCGCATCGTCTTCGGCGCGGGCGCACTCCAGCGGCTGCCCGCACAGGCGCAGCGCCTGAAGATGAAGCGCCCGCTGCTCGTGACGGACGCCGGCGTGGTGAAGGCGGGGCTGGCCGCGCGCGTGCAGGAGGTGCTCAAGGGCGCCGGCCTGGAGTGCGCCGTCTTCGACCGCGTGGAGCCCAACCCCACCGAGCGCGACGTCTTCGCCGGCCTGGAGGCCTACCGCAAGGGCGGCTGTGACGGCATCGTCGCCCTGGGCGGTGGCAGCGCCCTGGACGCGGGCAAGCTGGTGCAGTTGATGACCACGCACGAGCCGCCGCTCAGCCGCTACGACGACGCCAAGGGTGGGGACCAGTTCGTGAACGACGACCTGCCGCCGCTCATCGCGATTCCCACCACCGCGGGCACCGGCTCGGAGGTGGGGCGCTCGGGCGTGGTGACGCTGGAGGACACGGGCCGCAAGACGGTCATCTTCAGCCCGCACCTGCTGCCTCGCGCGGCCATCTGCGACCCGGAGCTGACGCTGGGGCTGCCTCCCGGCGTTACCGCGGCCACGGGCATGGATGCCTTCACCCACTGCCTGGAGGCGTACCTGGCCAACGGCTTCCACCCACTGGCGGACGCGGTGGCCATCGACGGCATCCACCGCGTGGGGCGCTCGCTGGTGACGGCGGTGCGCGAGGGCAGCAACCTGGCCGCGCGCACGGACATGATGGTGGCGGCCATGGAGGGCGCCATGGCCTTCCAGAAGGGCCTGGGCGCCTGCCACGCACTGGCACACGCGCTCACGCCCATCTCCGGCGTGCACCACGGCCTGTCCAACGCCATCGTCCTGCCGGTGGTGATGGAGTTCAACCGCGCGGTCTGCACGGCGCGGCTGGCCCGCGTGGCAGTGGCCATGGGTGACACGTCCAACGCGCGCGAGGAGGTGCTCGCCAGCAACGCCATCGACCGGGTGCGCCGGCTCAACGCGGCCGTCGGCATCCCCGCGCGGCTGCGCGACGCGGGCGTCCAGGAGAAGGACCTGCCGAAGATTGCCGACAAGGCCTTCCAGGACGCCTCGCACCTGAGCAACCCGCGCAAGGTGACCGAGGCCGACCTGCTGGCCATGGCCCGCGAGGCCTTCTAGCCGCGGGCCCCGCGTGCTCCGGGGGAGGCCCTGTCCCTGCCTCCCCCGGTGCTGCTCAGGGCGTCTCTTCCGAGCCCGGCGGCGCTCCCAGGGTGCCGCCGTCCGGGAGCACCGGGGCGCCCGCGCCGTTGCCGTTCCCGTTGGTGCCGGCATCCACCTCGCCCTGCGCACCCACCACCGCGCCCGTCACGGTCGGCGCGGCCTCCTCGGGACTGAACTCCAGCGTCTCCACGAACACGCGGCCGGGCAGGCGCAGGTCCATGGCGTTGATGCGCTCCTGGCCTCGCAAGTCATAGAGCTGCTGCGCCACCGGGCCCGCGGGGATGCGCTCGTCGGAGAAGAAGATGTACATCCGCACCTTCCCCTCCTGGACGGGGATGCGGAAGCTCGTGTTGGCCACAGGCCTGTTCGCGTCACACCGGATGGAGCGGTTCTCCCGCGTGAGCGTGAGCTGCCGGATGACCCCCTTCTCGGACACCGTGTAGAGCATGCAGTAGGGGAGCTGGCCGTCCGAGGGGACCACCTCCACCGTCGCGGCACCTGTCTTCCGCAGCTGGGCGCGCGTGGGCCTGTCCGACTTCTTCCCGTCGCAGCTCGTCCACAGCGCTACCGCTACCATTGCCAGAAACCCACACCAGCGCTTCATGTGTCCCTCCCGAGGGGCGTGGAAGAACGACCGTCTGCGTGTTCAGCCTACTTCGGAGCCTTGGACCTGGGGGAAGTTACGGCGACTCCATCGGCACCATTCTCGCGGTGCAACGACCGCCAGTGCACACCGGGACGATGCGGCTCCTGGGGGGCGCGCAGGGGGGAAGGGCGCAGGGCTCACCGCGCTCCACGCAGGCGCGCTCACTCGCGAGCAGCCCCTGGGCCTCCCTTGCCGTCACCACGCGGCCGGTGCACAGCGTGGGGCAGCACTCGCCCTCGGGCATGTTGGTGACGGCGCAGTCGGCGTCGCTCCGGCACTCCGCCTCGGCGACGGGGCCGGCATCCGTGACGGCCGGAGCGGGGGGCGCCAGCTCGCCGCCGGCCTCGGGAGAAGCCGCATCCGTGGGCCGCTGGGTGGGCTCCACCGAGCGCGCACAGCCGAGGCACAGCAGCAAGGAACAGAGCAGGAGGGAAGGGCGCATGGGGCGCATCGTGGCCTGTCTTGCCTCCGCTGTCCTCGTGAGACCTCCGGAGCGGGCCGCCGCTGCACCCTGCCTGGACACTTCCGTGCGCCGGGCAGGGCGAGGGCCTTCAGGGGCTCACGGGCAGCCGGAGCTGACCAGGAGCGCGTCGTACGCCATCCACCCGTTGCGCTTGGTGCCCGTGGCGGCGATGACGTAGCCGTAGATGAACTTCATCGTCCCCGACTGCTGGCGGTAGCGGCCCGTGCTGTCCTGGACCCAGAGCGGGATGTCGATGGACGGCGGGCCGTCATCGGTGGGCACGTCCAGGCGCTGGAACTTCGTGCCCGCCGGGAAGTGGTCCACCGCGGGGCCTCCCAGGGCGAAGCCCGGTACGTTGAAGATGAGGTTGACCGAGCGCAGGCCATTGGCGCGCACCAGCGGCAGGTAGTCGCCCGCGCGCTCGTGGGTCGCCGTGCTGTCGTAGACCACCTTCTTGAGCTCGAGCACGGGGTCGTGCGAGTTGCGCACGGCGTAGCAGCCCAGCTTCGCCAGGCCCGCGCCCAGCGCCGAGACGTGGCCGACCTTCTGCTCGAAGGACGTCCGCCCGAGGATGGCGGACATGGGCAGCCACCCGGCGCTCGAGTTGGAGGTCGACACCGCGAAGGCATGCAGCTCCCCCGCGAAGGTGCGCGTCTGGCCGTAGTTGAAGGCGGCGCTCGTCCGCGTGTTGGTGCCCACCACCGTGCCGTTGCCGTCCCGGATGGGAACGCCCGTCACCAGGCCCCAGTTGTCGTCGGCCGGGTCGTTCGTGGGGACGCGGTTGCCGCCCGGGTCCTGCAGCTTGCAGTTGTACGGGCTCTCCAGACAGTACGTGCCATTCACGCCCGAGTAGGCGGCCTGCTCCTGGTGCGTGAGTGCCTCGCCAGGGGCCGTGCCTTCGTCCAGGGCGCCCTCGCCCCCGCACGCGGCAGAGAGCAAGGTAGTGGTGCAAATCGCGGAAATAAGGTTTCTCATCACTTTATTGGATGATGAGGAAAGCGTGCTGTCAACGGACTCTGGGAGGGGTGTTCAGAACACGGAGAGGCCTGTCAGCGTGGTGAACTGGTCCAGGGCGTCCACGCCCGCCACGGAGTTGCCGCGTGCGTCGAGCCCGGGGCTCCAGACGCACAGGCCGCAGCGGTTGGGGATGATGGCGATGATGCCTCCGCCCACGCCGCTCTTGCCGGGCAGGCCGACGCGGTAGGCGAACTCTCCCGCGGCGTCGTAGGTGCCACAGGTGAGCATCACCGCGTTGACCTGCTTGGCCTGGCTCCGGGTGAGGAGCCTGTCGCCTCCGGCGCGCTCGCCGTGGCGGGCGAGGAAGCCGCAGGCGCGGGCGAGGTCCGCGCAGCTCATGGCCAGCGAGCACTGCCAGAAGTAGTGCTCCAGCACGCGCGGGACAGGGTTCTCGATGTTGCCGTAGCTCGCCATGAAGTGGGCGAGGGCGGAGTTGCGGTGGCCGTGCTCGGCCTCGGACGCGGCGACGACGGGGTCGAAGTCCACGTCCGGGTTGCCGCTCTCCGCGCGGAGGAAGTCGCGCAGCACGCCGCGGGCGTCACCGGTGAGGCCGAGCAGCCGGTCGGTGATGACGAGCGCACCCGCGTTGATGAAGGGGTTGCGGGGGATGCCCTGCTCGTACTCGAGCTGGACCAGGGAGTTGAAGGGATTGCCCGAGGGCTCCTTGCCCACCCGGCGCCAGAGGGTGTCCCCGTCCCTGGCGAGCGTGAGGGCCAGGGTGAAGACCTTGGAGATGCTCTGGATGGAGAAGGGCACCCGCCAGTCGCCCACGCCGAACAGCTGGCCGTCCACGGTGGCCAGCGCCATGCCGAAGCGGCCCGGGTCCACCGCCGCCAGGGCCGGAATGTAGTTGGCCACCCGCCCCTGTCCGATGGAGGGCCGGACCGCGGCCATCACCTCGGTGAGAATCGCCTGATAGTCCATGCGCGCCCATCCACCTCGGCGGCCCATGTTAGCCGGGGTGGACGGGCGTGGGGCCGCGCGCTCAGGCCCGCTTGCGGCGGGAGACGAGCACGGCCACCAGGAACAGCAGCGTCGCGGACGAGGCCGCGCCGCCCTGGCTGGACGCGCAGCCACAGCCACTGTCCGGCGGCAGGATGACCGGCCGCTGCTGCCGGGCGGTGACGGTGACGTCGAGGACGAGGTCCGCGCTGCCGCCGTCGTCATCCGTCACCCGGACGCGGACGGGGAAGTGGCCATCCGTGCTCGCCTCGGTCTGCCAGGTGTAGAGGCCCTCAGGTGTGACGGCGCCGGGGCCCTCCACGAGGCTCCAGGTGAGCGGGTCCCTCTCGCCCGCCACGTCCGTGGCCGCCAGCTGGAGCGACAGCGCGTCGCCGCCCCGCGCCGTCTGCGCGGGCACGGGCTCGGGTACCGGGGGCAGGTTGGCCACCTGGACCTCGCGCACGGACTGAGTGAAGGCGCCAACGTCGTCCGTCACGGTGACCTTCACCGTGTACGTGCCGCTGTCCGCGTACGTGTGGGTCGTCTCCGGCCCGGAGGCCGGCGCGCTCCCGTCGCCGAAGTCCCAGGTGAAGGCGAGGGCATCGCGCTCGCCGCTGTCGCTGGCCTGCGCGTGGAAGGTGAGCGCCTGGCCCTCCTCGGCCCGGGCGGGGGCCTCCACCGGCACCAGCACCGGGGCGGCGTTCTGGACCTCCAGCACCACGGACTGCCGAACGGTGTCGATGCCGTCCGTCACCGTCAGCACCGTTTCGTAGGTGCCCTCGTTGGCGTAGGCGTGGGTGGGGCTGGTCTCCTCGGAGGTGGCGCCGTCGCCGAAGTCCCAGGCGAAGGTGAGAGCATCGCCGTTCGCGTCCGCCGCAGTCGTCTGGAAGCGGAGCGCCTCGCCCTCATCGGGACGCTGCGTCTGCGTGGTGAAGGCCACCACGGGCGCGCTGTTGCCCACCCGCAGCGTCACCGTGGCCGGTGCCGAGGTGGCCATGCCGTCCGACACGGTGAACGTGAAGGTAGCGGTGCCCCGGAAGCCCTCGGACGGGGTGAACGTCACCTCGGGCGGAGTGCCCGTGAGAGTGCCCTGCTCGGGCTGCGTGTGGATGGCGAAGGTCAGTGAGTCTCCGTCCGCGTCGGTGCCCGCCAGCGTCAGCGCGGTGGGCTCCGGCTCCACCTGGAGCGTCTGGTCCAGCGCGAGGGGCACGTCATTCACCGGTCGCACCGTGAGGGACACGGTGGCCGTGGACGTGGCCACGCCGTCGGAGACGGTGAAGGTGAAGCTGTCGGTGCCGTGGAAGTCGGCGGCCGGCGTGTACGTCACGTCGGGCGGAGTGCCCGTGAGCGCGCCGTGCTCGGGCTGCGTCGCCACCGTGAAAGTGAGGTCCTGCCCATCCACGTCCGTGCCGCTCAGCGTGAGGGACACGGCGGTGTCCTCGTCCGTCTCGCGCGACTGCGCGGTGGCCACGGGCGCGTCGTTCGAGGGCCGCACCGTCACCGTCACAGTCTCGGGCGCCGACGTGGCGCCCGACGGGTCCATGGCCGTGAAGGTGAAGCTGTCGGTGCCGTGGAAGTCGGCGGCCGGCGTGTACGTCACGTGGGGTGGGGTGCCGCTCAGCGTGCCGCGGGCGGGCGGGGTGGCGAAGGCGAAGGTCAGGCTCCCGCCCTCGACATCCGCGCCGGTGAGGGTGATGGCGCGAGTCGTGTCCTCGTCCGTCTCCACGGCCTGTGCGTGGGCGACGGGGGTGTCATTCACGGGGCGCACCGTGAGGCGGACGGTGGCGGACGCGGACGTCGCGCCCCGAGTGTCCGTGACGGTGAAGGTGAAGCTGTCCTCGCCGTGGAAGTCGGCGGCGGGCGTGTACGTGAGGTCCGGCGCCGAGCCGGTGAGCACGCCATGCGTGGGAGGCGAGCCGAGCGTGAAGGTGAGGTCGTCACCGTCCGTGTCCGTCCCCGAGAGAGTGAGCGCGAGCTGCCTGTCCTCTTCCGTCTCCCGGCTCTGCGCGAGGGCCACCGGCGCGTCGTTCACGGACAGCACCGTCACCGTCACAGTCGCAGGTGCCGAGGTGGCTCCCGAGGCATCCGTCACGGTGAAGGTGAAGCGGTCGGTGCCGTGGAAGTTCGCGGCCGGCGTGTACGTCACGTCCGGTGGCGTACCGGTCAGCGTGCCGCGCTCAGGCATGGAGCCAAGGGCGAAGGTGAGGCCCTGACCGTCCACGTCGGTGCCGGTCAGCGAGAGGGACACGGAAGTGTCCTCGTTCGTCTCCGCCGTCTGCGCGAGGGCCACTGGCGCGTCGTTCCTCGGCCGCACCGTCAGCGACACCGTTGCCGGCGTGGAGGTGGCGCCCCGGCTGTCGCGAACGGTGAAGGTGAAGCTGTCGGCACCATGGAAGTCGCGGGCCGGCAGGTACCTCACGGCGGGCGGAGTGCCGCTCAGCATGCCGTGCGCGGGAGGCTGGCCGATGATGAAGGTGAGCGCGTTGCCCTCCACGTCGGAGCCCGCCAGGGTGATGATTGCCGGAGTGTCCTCGTCCAGCTCGGCCGACACGGCCTGCGCGACCGGGGCATCGTTGATGGGGTTCACGGTGATGTGCACGGTGGCCGCCGGCGATGTGGCTCCCGTCGCGTCCGTCGCGGTGAAGGTGAAGCTGTCGGTGCCATGGAAGTCCGCGGCGGGCTGGTACGTGAGGTCCGGCGCACTGCCGATCAGCATGCCGTGGGCCGGCGGAGTCGCGACCGCGTAGGTCAGCGCCTCGCCCTCCGGGTCCGTACCCGACAGCGTGAAGTTCATGGACGCGTCCTCGTCCAGGCCGATGCCGAAAGGCAGCGCCACGGGCGCGTCATTGACGGGGCGCATGGTGAGGCTCACCGACACCAAGGCCGACCGCTCGCGCCCGTCCGACACCTGGAAGCTGAAGCTGTCGGTGCCGTGGAAGTTCGGGGGCGGGGTGTACCTCACGTCGGGCGGAGTGCCCGTCAGGCTCCCGCGCGAGGGCGGCACGGCGATGATGAAGGTGAGTGCGTCGCCGTCCACGTCCGACCCCCGGAGCACCAGGTCCAGCCCCGTGTCCTCGTCCAGCGAGCCGCTCTGAGCGAGGGCCACCGGCGCGTCGTTCACCGGACGCACCGTCAGCGACACCGTTGCCGGCGCGGAGGTCGCCCCCGAGGCATCCGTCACGGTGAAGGTGAAGCGGTCGGTGCCGTGGAAGTCGGCGGCCGGCGTGTACGTCACGTCGGGCGGCGTGCCGGTCACCGTGCCGTGCGCGGGCTGCGTCGCCACCGCGAAGGTGAGGTACTGGTCATCCAGGTCCGTGCCCGTCAGCGCGAGGAGCACCGGCAAGTCCTCGTTCGTCTCTTGCGACTGGGCAACCGCCACAGGCGCATCGTTCGTAGGCCGCACCGTCAGGGTGACGGTGGCGGGCGCCGAGGTGACTCCCGTCGCGTCCGTCACGGTGAAGGTGAAGCTGTCGGTGCCATGGAAGTTGGCGTCCGGCGTGTACGTGACGTCCGGTGGCGTACCACTCAGCGTGCCCCGCGTGGGCGTGGAGCCGAGAGCAAAGGTGAGGTCCTCCCCATCCACGTCCGTGCCGGCCAGCCTGAGTGACACGGCCGTGTCCTCATCCGTTTCACGCGACTGGGCGGTGGCCACGGGCGTGTCGTTCATCGGCTGCACCGTCACCATCACCGTGGCGGGCGCCGAGGTGGCGCCCGACGAATCGGTGGCCGTGAAGGTGAAGCCGTCGGTGCCGTGGAAGTCGGCGGTCGGGGTGTACGTGACGTCCGGCGGCGTGCCGCTCAGCGTGCCGTGCGCGGGCGGGGCTGCAATCGCGAAGGTGAGGCTTCCGCCCTCGACATCCGAGCCTGCGAGGGTGATGGCGCGAGCCGTGTCCTCGTCCGTCTCCACGGCCTGCGCCTGGGCCTCCGGGCTGTCGTTCACGGGACGCACGGTGAGACGGACGGTGGCGGCCTCGGACGTTGCCCCATGCGCGTCCGTCACGGTGAAGGTGAAGCTGTCCTCGCCATGGAAGTCGGAGGCGGGCGTGTACGTGACGTCCGGCGCCGAGCCGCTGAGCGCGCCATGCGTGGGAGCCGACGCAAGGTTGAAGGTCAGCTCGTCACCGTCCACGTCACGACCCGTGAGCGTGAGCGTGAGCTGCGTGTCCTCGTCCGCCACCCGGCTCTGACCCAGGGCCACCGGGGCATCGTTCACCGGGCGCACCGACAGCGACACCGTTGCCGACGCCGAGGGGAAAACCTGGTCGTCCCTGACGGTGAAGGTGAAGCTGTCGGTGCCATGGAAGCCGGAGGCAGGCGTGTACGTCACGTCGGGCGGCGTGCCGCTCAACGAGCCATGCGCGGGAGGCCGGCCGATGACAAACGTCAGTGCGCTCCCTTCCACATCGGAGCCCGTCAGGGTGATGGCTGCCGGGGTGTCCTCGTCCAGCTCCACCGCCTGGGAGTGGGCCACGGGATGGTCATTGTTGGGCCTCACGGTGATGCGAATGCTGCCGGGCGGCGACGTGGCTCCCGCCGTGTCCGTGGCCGTATAGGTGATGAGGTCGTCACCGTTGAAGTCCGCCGTGGGCGTGTACGTGACGTTCGGCGGCGTGCCGCTCAGCGTGCCATGCGCAGGCGGAGTCGCGACCGCGAAGGTCAGGGCCTCGCCCTCCGGGTCCGTGCCCGACAGCGTGATGTTCACGGGCGCGTCCTCATTCATGAGGATGCTGATGGGATTCGCCCTGGGCGCGTCGTTGACGGGACGGATGGTGAGGCTCACCGTCACGGGGGCGGAGAGCGCGCGGCCGTCCGACACCTGGAAGCTGAAGCTGTCGGTGCCATGCAGGTTCGGGAAGGGGACGTACCTCACGTTGGGCGGAGTGCCCGTCAGGCTGCCGCGCGAGGGCGGCACGGTGGTGTTGAAGGTGAGGATGTCTCCATCCACGTCCGAGGCTCGCAGCACCAGGTCCAGCCGGGTGTCCTCGTCCAGCTCGCCGCTCTGCGCGAGCCCCACAGGCGCGTCATTCACCGGCGCCACGGTGACGGTCACCGTGGCGGGCGCGGAACTGAGACCCGACGAGTCCCTCACGACGAACGTGAAGCGGTCCGAGCCGTGGAAGTCCGGGCCGGGCGTGTACGTGAGGCTCGGGGGCGTGCCGCTCAGGCTGCCATGGGTGGGCCAGGTCGCGACCGCGTATGTCAGCGCTCCGCCGTCCGGATCGACGCCCGAAAGCGTGAGCGCCAGGGCCGTGTCCTCCGGCGTCGTCACCCACCGGGCGATCGCCGTCGGCGCTCCGTTGACGTACCGCACGGTGAGGCTCACCGTGACGCTGGCGGAGGATGCCTGCCCGTCCCGCACCCGGAAGACGAAGTCATCCGGGCCCGAGTAGCCGGTGGCCGGCGTGTACCGCACGCTCGGCGCCGTACCGCTCAGCGTGCCGTGCGCGGGAACCCTATCGATGTGGAAGGTCAGCGCGTCCCCGTCCACGTCCATGCCCTGGAGCACGAGGTCCACGCCCGAGTCCTGGTCCAGCTGGGCGCTCTGCGGAAACGCCACGGGGACGTCGTTCATGGGGTGGATGGTGATGGGCACCCGGACCGGCGCGGACGCGGCCCCCGAGGCGTCCGTCACGATGAACGTGAAGCTGTCAGTGCCGTGGTGGTCGGCGTCGGGCACGTACCGCAGGCTCGCGGGCGTCCCCGTCAACGTGCCGTGCGTGGGCAGCTCCTGCACGGCGAAGGTGAGGGCGTCGTTGTCGGGGTCCGTGCCCTGCAGCGGCGGCAGGTCCACGGCCGAGTCCTCGTTCAGCTGGACGGGTACCGGCACCCCCGTGGGCGGGTCGTTCACCGGCGTCACCGTCACCGACACGGTGGCTGGCGCCGAGCTCTCGCCCCAGGCATCCGTCGCGCGGTAGGTGAAGCTGTCGGGGCCGTGGTAGTTCGCCGAGGGCGTGTACGTGACGTCCGGTGGCGTGCCGCTCAGCGTGCCCTGTCCCGGCGGCGTGACGAGGGTGAAGGTGATTGAGTTGCTGTCCGCGTCCGTGCCCGTGAGGGTGATGGCGGCCGGAGTGTCCTCGGCGGTGGTCAGCGTCCGCGCGGAGACCACGGGCGCGCGGTTGAAGGTGACGCGCCGCGCCCGGATGCGCTCGTTCGGCGTGGCCGTCGCCGAGCTGGTCCGCTGGTACACCAGCATGAACTCGGAGGGCGCATGCGTGGCGGCGGAGGGCAGCGTCTCGTTCTCCGCCGCCGCGGCGATGGCGAAGGGCGCGTCCAGGACGCTCCCAGCGCCCGACAGGCGCGCGCCGTGGATGTCCCGGTTGGTGGAGGTGGTCTGCTCCTCCCAGGCAACGAAGTAGTTCGTGCCGTCCGAGGCCACGGTGGGGTTGCGCTGGGCGATGGCGGTGGTGGCGATGGCCAGGCCCGGGGCGTCCATCACCACGCCCGAGG
This sequence comes from Pyxidicoccus xibeiensis, assembly GCF_024198175.1. Lineage (NCBI taxonomy): Bacteria > Pseudomonadati > Myxococcota > Myxococcia > Myxococcales > Myxococcaceae > Pyxidicoccus > Pyxidicoccus xibeiensis. The sequence goes on along the minus strand of NZ_JAJVKV010000027.1, from coordinate 38,316 downwards.
AGGACACGCGCGTGCCGTAGATGTCCAGTCCGGTTCGCGCATCCTGCCAGACGACGAACCACTCCGACCCCGCGGAGGCCACTACCGGCGCGAGCTGGTCCCCCGGCGCGCCGCTGAGCATGAAGCCCCCCTCGGGCATCACCGTGCCCGTGCGGGACACGCGCGTGCCATAGATGTCCTCGCCGCTCCGGTAGTCCGTCCACGCGACCAGGTAGTCCGTGCCATTGAAGGCGATGGAGGGGCTCCCCTGCCGGAAGTTGTTTCCGGTGGTGAGGTTCGTCCCGGCGCTGGGAGTAACGACGCCCGCCGGGCTGATGCGCGCGCCGAAGATGTCCCACGAGGCCAGGGACAGGGAGCTGCGGCCGTCCTCCCAGACGACGTACCAGTCCGTGCCGTCCGAGGCCAGGGCCGGCCGGCGCATGGCGCTGGACAGCTGCGTGATGGACCAGCCCGAGAGGAACACCCCCGTCCGCGACAGGCGCACGCCGTAGAGGTCCTCGTAGGTCGCATCGAACCGGTTGTCGTCCCAGGCCACCATCCAGTCCGTGCCGTTGGAGGCGACCACCGGGTTGTCCTGCTCACCGCTCACGGTGCACAGCGCCATGCCGGAGGGGTCCAGCACCGTGCCCTGGCTCGTCACCCGGGCGCCGTAGATGTCCGACTGGCCCGCGCGGTTGTCCCGCCAGACGACGAGGTAGTCGGTGCCGTTCCGGGCCACCGACGGGGAGAACTGCTCGTTGTACGCGGTGCTCAGCAGGAGGCCGGGGGTGTCACGGACCACGTTGCTGGTCGTCACGCGCGCGGCATGGACGTCATAGTTGCCGTGCGCCTCGTACCAGACGACGAGCACGTCCCCGCCCGCCGAGGACACCGAGGGCAGGTACTCCGCCCGTCCATCGGCCGACACCGTGACGTATCTCGACGGCGACCCGCTGGAGTCCAGGCTCACGCCCTGGATGTCCGGGAAGCCGTTCTCGGGATCCTCCCAGACCAGGAACCAGCCCGAGCCCAGGGCCGCGACGTCCGGGTAGGTCTGGGCGCCGCTGCCCACCGTGATGCGCTGTCCGTTCGGAGTCGCCACCGTTCCGTCGGACCACACGACGGTGCCGAAGATGTCACCGCCGTTGGAGTCGGCGCGGAGGTCCTCCCAGGCGACGAACCAGGAGGTTGAGTTGTTGGCGACCGCGGCTCTGCGTTGGTCTCCGCCCATCGCGACGAGGGTCCGGGGCGTGGCATCCACCAGCGTGCCCGTCGAGGAGACGCGCGCGCCGCGGATGTCGAAGCCCCGGGCGCTGGTGTAGTCCTGCCAGACGACGAAGTAGTTCGTGCCGTTGAAGGCGACGTCCGGCGACAGCGCCCAGCCCGTCGCGGTGCTGAGCCTCACGGGGCTGCCCACCGGCTGCCCCGTGCTCGACAGCCGGACGCCGTTGATGAGGGAGATGGAGCTGCTGCTGTTGGCCTCGCTCCAGACCACGTACCACCCCGAGCCCGAGGAGGTGACGGCCGGAGAAATCTGGGACCCGGTGGTCGCGGCGATGGCGATGCCCGCGGGGTCCAGCACCTGGCCCGAGACGCTCACCCGCATGCCGTAGATGTCGCTGGCGCTGCTCGTGGTGTCCTCCCACACCACGAGCCACTCGCTCGACGATGCGGCGATTGCCGCGCCACCCTGTGACCGGGCCCCGGGGGAGAGGGTGATGCCGATGGGGTCCAGCACCTGGCCCGAGCTGGAGACCCGCGAGCCGGTGAGGTGCGCGGGGCCGCTCCCGTGGAAGTCGAGCCAGGCGACGAGCCACGTGGAGCCGAGGGCAGACACCACCGGGGCCATCTGGTCATCGAGCTGTGGGCCCAGCACCGGCGAGTCCATGCCGAACTCGGGGGTGATGAACGGGTCGAGCACCGCGGGGTACGCGGAGCCGTCCAGCACACCGGCGGGGACGCGAAGCTGGATGCGGCCCTCGGAGAAGCTCGCGCTCAGCGAGGTGCGCTGGCCCCGGCCGTCCACCCAGGTGGCGTGGCCGTAGCGGAAGCCCAGGCCCGTCTTCGCGTCGGAGAAGTGCAGGCCCGTCCCGGTGACGCCCCGGTAGGTGAGGCCCTCCACCGGAATCTCCACCAGCAGGTCCCCGGCGCCGGCGGGCGCGCGCTCGAAGGCCCAGGACTGCTCGACGCCGTCGTCGCCGTTGCGCAGGTGCTCGGTGACGTCACCTCGCGCGAGGGTCAGGTGGCCATCCTGCTCGACCTGGCCCTTCGCCGCGTCGGCGCCCAGGCGCCGCGCGCCGCGCGTCAGGCGGGGCGTCCCCAGCGTGAGGGGGGCGCCTTCGAGCGTCGAGGCGGGAGCGCCGGCCTTGCCGGAGACGCCCGGCCGGGGCGCGGCCTTCGCATCGCGGAGGTGGTGGTAGGGCGTGAGGGTGAGGCCCTGCGCGCCGGAGCGGACCGTGTACGTGGCGTGGCCGCCGCTCCAGGCCTCCTTGTCGGGACGGAAGGCGAAGTGCACCTGGCGGATGACGGCGCCCACGTCGAAGGGGGCGCTCTCCGGACGGGGTGTCTGGGCTTCTGGAACGGCGGGTGCCGGGGGCTCGCTCGCGGCGGGGGCCGGCGCGTCGCGGGTGCAGGCGACGGCCAGGGTCAGCGCGAGCAGACAGCTGATTCGGAACGGCGGAGCGAACAGGGACGAGGCGGAAGCGCGCACGAGGCTTTTCTCGGATGGCCGATGCAAGAGGCGGCCGGGCGGGTGCCCGGCAATGACGGAGCCGGGGGGCCCAGACAGACACGGCCCTGAGCCTCACCTGTCGCGAGGCTCGTGCTTGCACATCGCATGTCCGGAGGGGGCGAGGGAAGGGGGCCACCCTCTGGCGGGCCGCCTCGGAACTCGCCTTCCCCGGATGGCCGGAAAGACAGACACCCGGGGCGGGTCAGGTCCACCCCAATCCCAGACATCGTCGCTGCCGCTCAGGCCGGGCGGCTGAACTGGACGTCGTGAGTCTTTGCCTCCGGAGCGGCGAAGGAGAGCAGCCGGGCTCCCTCGGCGGAGAGGGCGGCGCGGTCCTGGGCGGACAGCCGGCGATGGGGCTCGATGTGGAGGATGGTGGTGCCACGGTGCTGTTGGAGCTTCCAGGTGCCGTGGAAGAAGCCATCCACGAGGATGGCGCCGGGCACCATGCCGTTGCGGGTGGCGATGCGCTTGCGGTCCTCCTCGGAGATGATGCGCGTGCGGTCCGCGTGCGACAGGAGCACGTTGTCGAACTCCGGCAGGAAGCGCACCGGGGCCGGCGTTTCCGGGTCGGGCCGTGGAGCGTCGGGCAGGTCGAACAGCTCCCGGCCCTGCTCGTCGACGAAGGTGCGCAGGCGCGGGCGGAGCCGCTCCGTCACCTCGCCCAGGCGCGTGAGGCCCGACCAGGCCTGGATGTCCTGGGTGGAGGCCGGACCGAAGGCGGCGAGGTAGCGCAGCACCACGTCATCCACCGAAGGAGCGGCATCGAGCGGCTTCCCCACCCACGACTCGAGCGTGGTGCAGGCGGGGTTGCCGCCCACGCCCCAGATGCCGCGCGGGGGCACCTGGACCAGCGGCACCAGCAGGCGGATGGCCTGGGCGAGCGACGCGGTGTCCGTGTCCGGCCAGCGCTCGCCCAGCGCGGCTCCGAGCTCCGTCAGGGTGAGCGGCCGCGCCTCGACCAGGGCCCGGCCCGCCGCGACGAGCGCCTTCAGGTCCACACCGTCGAGGTTCCGGCCGTAGCCACTCCCCGTGAACAGGGCGCGCTCCAGGAACGGGTTGACGAGGGGGCGCAGCAGCAGCGCGTCGCGAGCGGTGACCAGGTGGATGGTCCCCCGCATCAGCACGATGCGCACCAGGCTCCGGTCGAGGAGCCGCGAGGCCAGCGCGTCCTGGTGGAAGTCCTCCAGCCGCGTCCACAGGCCGTAGTAGGGCGGATTCGGAGCCTGGGCCTGCAGGCCGATGAGGTGCTCGACGACCTCGGGGATGGAGCGCTTCGAGCGGCGGAGCAGCAGCTGCCGCTCCAGCAGGGCGCGGTTGAGGGCGCGCTGGCTGAGCACCTGGGTGGGCCGGCTCGCGCCTCGGCGTGTCGTCACTCCGGCCGCTGGCTTCCGGGTGGGCATCATCGTCCTCGCACGCCGCCGGGAGGGCGCCGCCCGCGCCTCCGTCCTCGCCCGAGCCACCCGGGCGCTCGCGGGAGCAGAGGTGTCGGCGGGCTGGAAGGCAAGCGGCAGCATCGGGAAGAGGAAGAAGGGAAGCATGAGGCCTGTCTCCGGGCTCGGGTGTGCGCCCACGGCAGGGTCGGGCGCCAGCGGCTGTGATGGCGCTACCCTGGGCCCCGGCGATGACAGCCTTGTGTCAGCTTTGTACGACGGGCTTCTCGGACTGTGCGCGGCCCCCGTCTGGCCCGTCAGGGATTTTACCCGGGTGATATTGCCAAATGGATATTACCCGGGTAATAACCCTCGCACCGAGGCACGGGAGGCCACATGGGTGACGACACGCGGTGGGGAGACGGGCAGGCGGGATACACGGCGTTCGCGGGGCCGCGCTGCATCGCCTCGGGAGGGCTGGAGGACGTCGCGCTGAAGGCGAAGGCGTGGGTGGACGGGGGCGAGACGGTGCCGGTCGTCATCTATGAGGACGCGACGGGCTACTCGGTGCACCCGGACCTGCGGGGCTCCCGTGAGGACGTCCTGCGGGGGCTCGCCGAGCGGCGCGCGCGGACCGCCACCGCCGGAGAGGAGCCACGGAGGAGTGGCCCGGGACGGCCGAAGCTCGGCGTGGTGTCTCGCGAGGTCTCCCTGCTGCCCCGTCACTGGGAGTGGCTCAACGCGCAGCCGAGCGGCGCGTCCGCGGCGCTGCGCCGGCTCGTCGAGGAGGCACAGCGCAACGACAAGGGCCGCGAGCGGGCGCGTCGTTCGCAGGAAGCGGCCAGCACGTTCATGCATGCCGTGGCGGGGGACCTGCCCGGCCTCGAGGAGGCCTCGCGGGCCTTCTACGCGAAGAACCCCGAGCGCTTCGCCCAGCTCATCGAGCAGTGGCCTGACGACATCCGGAACCATGTCCACCGGCTGGTGTCTGTCGCCCTGCGCGATGAGGCCGAGGCGACACGCAGTCCCACCGAGCGGGGTTGAGCGTCCGCCGGCTCCGAGGAATCCGCCGTGGACTTCTTCATGCTGTTCTTCCTCCCCGTGCCGCTGGCGTGGGGAAGGCGTCCCGTCACGCCCAGGCGCCGCGCTGGCGGGGCCCGCCGGGTGGGTAGCCCGGCTCCCACTCCGCCGCGTCCGGACGGAAAGGGCGCGCGTCCTCCCGAGCGGCGCCGGGTGCGTCGTCAGGGCAGGCGCCCCGGCTCAGGACCAGAGGCCCGCTGAGCCTGGTGCCGCCGGGAGTGCACCGGCGGCGCCGCGACTCCCCTGTGGCGCCCGACGCTCCCGGACGAAGCCGGGAGAAGGGCGCGGGTGACTGCCGTCGATGCCCGAACGGCAAAGCCCCTGGGGCCCTGACGGCTACCGCGCCTCCGGCCGGACGTAGACGACCACCTGGGGCGTCTCGTCCAGGTACAGGCCCGTCACCGGCGTGCGCGTGCCGAAGGCCTGCCACGTGAGGAACTCATGCTCACGGAACTCCTGGTGGTACTGGTACGCGACGATGTCCGCGTCCTGCGGGCTGCCCACCGCGCGCAGGTCCTTCCGCAGCATGCCGTTGCGCTGGTAGTCGCGGAACGAGCCGCCGTGCACCTCGTGCAGGAACAGCCGCGCGCCCGGCTTCGCGTGCTCGTTGATCCACGGCAGCACGCCCGTCACGTGGCTGGACCAGAACTGCCGCTGCATGCCCAGCGTGGCCGCACCGGGCAGGCCGCCCGCGAGCTCCGAGTACGCCGCCGTCCCGTACGGAAACACCCGCGCCGAGTACACCACCGCCGGCGCCAGCAGCACCGCGAACACCAGCGCCGCCACCGCCGCGAAGGGGAGGGAAGGGCGCTTCGCCTTCAGTCGCTCCCACAGCGCCGAGCACCCCCGCGCCACCGCCGCGCCCGCGAGGATGCCCAGGAACACCATGGACGGGAACCAGTGCTTCACCCCGCCGAAGTGCGGCACCTGCGGGTGGCTGATGATGAGGATGGACGTCACCGCGTTCACCCCCACCAGCGCCTCGGCCAGCGTCACCGGCCGCTCCACCCACGCGCGCGTGCGCTCGAAGAGGCCCAGCACCGCGCGTGCCGCCAGCGCCAGGAAGCCCGTCACCATGGGCACGAAGAGGCTGGTGGGCACCGTCAGCGCCGTCTTCACGACGACGTAGGCCAGGGGGAAGGGCGGCTCGCGCAGCAGCGTGCCCAGGTAGAACCAGGCGTAGTGGTTGTGCTTCGCGTGGAAGGCCAGGTACCACGCCGTGCGCTCCACCGGCTCGTGCCAGAGGTACGGCCAGTGGAGGTAGAAGATGACCGGCCCCAGCACCGCCATGGCCGCCACCGGCACCAGCGCCCGCGTCACCGGCGCGCTCACCCGCGCCAGCCTGCGCAGCATCCAGGTGCCGCCCACCGCGAGGCCGACGAAGAGCAGCGTGTGCGGGCTGAGCAGCAGGAACTTCTTCTGGAAGCCCTCACCGCCGCCCAGCGACAGCACCAGCAGGCCATAGAACACGGCCACCGCCGCGAACAGGCCCACGAAGCGCAACAGCCACGTGCGCGCCTCCGCCTGGCCCCCGCTCGCCGTCCACGCGCGCCACAGGGCGAAGGGCGTCAGCACGAAGGGCAGGAAGAGGGCGTTGTGCTTGGTGGCCAGCGCCAGCCCGAAGGCCACGCCGCACCACAGGCCCCACTTCGCGTCCTCCAGCGCGCGCCAGAAGCAGTACACGACGAGCAGCCACAGCGCCGCCACCGGCACGTCGAAGCACGCCAGCTCCGCGTTGAAGTACTGCCGGGGCACCAGCATGAAGGCGAGCGCGGCGAACAGCCCCGCGGCGCGCCCGTACAGCGCGCTGCCCAGGAGGAAGCTCAGCGCCGGCACCAGCGCGGCGAGGGCGAAGGCCGGCAGCCGGAAGGCCGTGGCCGAGCGCATCCACCCGAGGCCTTCGTGGAAGAGCAGGTGGCTCAGCCCGAACAGCGTCTTCATCAGCACCGGGTGCTCGTGGTTGTAGTCCCACGCGCGGACGATGGCCGCGTCCGTGAAGGCCTTCGCGGGCGACTGGACAAGCTGGCGGAACCAGCTCGAGTAGCCCTCCGCGGCCATGAAGTAGACGCTCTCGTCGCGCGTGTAGCCCACCGCGGACTCCGTCAGCCACAGCACCGCGAAGCCCAGCAGCCCCAGCGCCCAGGCCAGCCACTTCTCGTCCCGCGTGGGAGCCCGGCCCGTCATCCCCGCACCCCCACCGCGGGCTCCACCGCCAGCACGTCGAGGCACACCTGCCGCCGGTCCGCGTTGTCAGACTGCACCCAGACCTTCACCGCGCGCGGCTCACCCTCGGGCAGCCGCACCTCCGCCTTCTGCACGCCCTCCAGGCCCGGCGGCACCACCACCTCCAGCAGCCGCGTGCCGCTCTTCGCGTCGTCCACGCCGAGGTAGGTGGGCGTCAGCCGCGCGTCCTTCGGGTGCGCGTGCTCCCAGATGATGCCGCCCTCCAGCCGCAGCCCCAGGCCCCCGGGCACTCCGTCGAACTCCGCCACCAGGCGCTGCTTGCCACCCGGCGCGTGCATCCACAGGCAGCGGCGCGGCTCGTAGAGGATTTCGTGCCACTCCGGCGCCACGTACAGGTGCGGCGGGCCCGGGCAGCGGTGCGCCCGGCCGTCGAAGGGACAGTCGCGGCGCGCGCCGTCCGGCCCCTCCAGGTAGACGCGGGCGCGCGCGTACGCCTCCGTGGCGGTGAAGCGGCGGGGCCGGTGGCGCCCGTTCTCGTAGAGCGCCAGCGACAGCGGGCCCTCGCGCCCCGGCGAGCCCACCGCGCGGCGCTCGGGGAGGAAGGCCGCGAGGAAGCCCTCTTCCTCCGAGCGCGGCAGCTCCGGCTGTCCCAGCACCCAGACGCGCGGGTGCGCGGCCAGGTCATCCCGGTCCGAGCCGAGGTAGCCGTACACCGGCACTTCGGGCGGGACGTAGATGCGGGCGCGCTCCGCCCACCAGGGGAACAGGAGCACCGCGTCGCCGGGGCGGGCCTCGGCCTTCAGCCGCTCCGCCACGGCGCGGTAGTGGGCGTCCGTGGGGAGGCGCCCCGGAAGGCGCGCGTAGAACAGCAGGCACAGGAGCGCGACGAGGACCAGGCCCCCCAGCTCCACGAGGGGCAGGGCGCGCAGGATGCTAGGACTTCGCAAGGCGGATCTTCTGCTCGCTCTTTTCCCGGCAGAAGGTGCAGAAGATGGCATCCCCCTGGGCGAACGACGGCGTCCAGGGCGGATACATCGAGCACCGCGGGTCCAGGCAGTGGTGCAGCTCCCAGAGGTGTCCCAGCTGGTGGAGCGCGTGGCGGGCCACGGCCTTGTAGGCGCTCTCCAAGTCTTTGTGGGGGTGGATGCTGAGCACCGCGCGGTCCTTGCCGTGCCACGCGAAGCCCGGCGTCGGCGCCACGCCGCTGGGGAGCTCGCGCTCCTTCAGCCGGCGCGTCGTCAGCAGCAGCACCTTGTCGTCCTTGTAGGAGCGGATGCCCTTCACCTGCTCGAGCAGCTTCTCCGCCTCCAGCGGCTCGGACATGCCCGGGGGCACCTCGGCGCTGCCGGAGTGCTCGCTGCCCACGCCGAACGCCGTGTAGAGCGTGCGGTTGAACTTCGCGAGCTGCTTGTCGTCGAAGGAATCCAGCGTCACGACGCGAATCACGGGGCGTCACCTCGGCGGAGGGGCCTTCTGGGTGAGCGAAGGCCCGTCGGTCCACTGCGTCTGTCAGTCCTCGCCCTCGGGCGGCTTCGCCTTGGGCGGGCGGCCCCGCTTCTTGGGCGCGGCGGGCGCGGCCGCCTCGGACTCGGGCGGCTTGGCCTTGGGCGGGCGGCCCCGCTTCTTGGGCGCGGGCGGCTCCGCCCCCTCGGGAGCGGCCACGGCCTCCGGCTTGGGCTTGGGCGGACGGCCGCGCTTCTTGGGAGCGGCGGCTTCTCCACCCGCCGGGGCTTCGGCCTTCGCCTTGGGCGGACGGCCGCGCTTCTTGGGGGCGGCCTCCTCGTCGGAGGCGCCGGCCTCCGCCTCCTCGCCTTCCTCGGAGCTCTCCTCCTCGGCGGGCTCGGCGGGGGCCTCCTCGTCCGGCGGCAGGTCCAGGTCGCTGTCCAGCCCCAGCAGGTCGCCGTCCAGCCCCAGGTCCTCGTCGTCGCGAGCGAACTCGGCGGCGGTGCGCTTGGGGCGCTCGCGGCCGGGCGGGAAGAGGACGATGTCGATGGCGTCCTCGGCGTTGACCTCGGTGGTGCCCAGCGCAGCGGCGACCTCCGACACCAGCAGGTGCCGGGCGTTGTCGTACAGCTCACGCTCCTTGGTGGGCAGCGGGCGCAGCTCGCTGAGGACCTGGAGGCCCTTCACCACCTCGGCGAGGCCGAGGATGCCACCCTGGGTCATCCGGTCCAGGTTGGTGCGAGCGCGCTGCTTCCAGTCCAGGTCGGCCTTGTCGCTGTCCGAGCGCAGGAACTCGAAGATGCTTTCCACGTCCTCGGCGGTCGCGACCTTGCGCACGCCGATGGGGACTATCTTCCCTTCTGGAACCATGACGACTGCGCCGTCTTCCTCGCGGCGCATGGTGACGAAGGTGAGCTTCTGGCCCGCCACCTCTTTCACGTCGATGGCGGAGACGCGGCAGACCCCCTGGTTCGGATAGACGACCCGGTCGCCAACCGCGAGCTGGAGTGACGCGGACCCTTCAGGCATGTCCCCCTCACGGGCGAGGTAAACGTCAGGAGAAACCCGGGCTTAGCACCGAGCCGCGCCGGACGCCATGAGATTACCGGTGGAATGCCGCCGTGCGTGCGTCCGAGGTGCGGGCCCGCAGCAGGACGCCCAACAACTCCTTCTGCCGCGCGTCCAGGGCCGCCTCCACCTGGGCGTCCGTCGGCTCCCTGTCTTCCACTCCCGGCCGCGCATCCACGCGCCCGGACAGTCCCACCGTCCCCATCAGCGCCACCCCGAGCACCAGCACTGCCACCAGCTTCTTCATGGTGATGCCTCCAGGTCGCCCAGGGTAGGGGGCTCGCCCGGATGATCAATTTTTCAGCAACAGGTCGCTGCACTGCTGTAGCAGCAGGGCGCTAGGGCGGGGGGGCGTCGAACAGCCTGCCCGGGCTGGGAGCGGGGCCTCCTCCGGGCGGGGCCACGGGGGAGACCTCCAGGATGAGGGTGCCGGTGTTGTCCGCCAGGTGGTCGTCCGGGAAGGCGAGCTGCAGCCAGGACGCTCCCCGCAGGCGCACGGGCTGCCCCACCTCCAGCAGCTCCATGACGCCCGCGGACGCCTCGGGGCCCTCGCCCGTGCCGTGCAGGCCGAGCACCCGGCCCACGGGCCCGCCCGCCTCGCCCCGCGTGCGCGCGGGCTCGGCGGAGTCGCGCACCACCACCTCGTACGTGGTGCCCGGGTCCAGCTGGCGCAGCAGGAAGCGGTCCGAGCGCGGCAGCTTCAGGGCGTGCTCGCGCGCGACCAGCCGCACGGAGGTGACGATGCCGCTGTTGCGCTCGCGCACCCGCACCATGAGGGAGCCATGGTTGTCCTCCTTCCGCGCGTCCAGCAGGAAGACGTAGAGGGTGGAGGCGTTGCGGACCAGCTGCTCCTCGGGCCCCAGCAGGCCGAAGGACTCGTGCGCCGGCAGCCGCTCGTTGCCGTCCAGGTAGTAGCCGGCCTGCTCCACCGTCGCGGGGCCGCCCGTCGACAGGCGTCCCTCCACGCGCACCGCGTAGGTCCGCTTCGGGTCCAGCGACACCTCCGCCGCGGAGAGGAAGGGCACGCGGAAGGCATGTCCGACGGCGGACAGCGTGAGCCGCCCTCCCGACAGCGTGGCCTCCTGGGGCGGTGGGGCCCGGGGCGGCTTGGACGCGAGCACGCCCGGGGGCGAGGTTCCAGGTGCCATCCTCGGGCGCAGCCGGGCGTGGACGGCCAGGGTGGTGCCGCGCTCGGCGCGCACCGTCTGGCTCCACGGCACCATGCCCGTCACGTGCACCTCCAGCAGGTGCTCGGCGTCCGCGGGCAGGTGGGTGATGAGGGCCGGCGTGCGCGAGGGCAGGGGCCGGCCGTCCACGCGGATGGTGGCGCCCGGGGGCGTGGAGCTCAGCTCCACGGAGAAGGTGCCCGTGCGTCCCGTGGCCAGCATCATCACCGTGGCGAGCAGGACCACCGCCGCCGGGGCGCCCAGCATCACCCGGCGAGGCACGTGGAAGCCCTGGCGGGAGGACGGCGCGCGCGCGCGGGCGGGGGCGGGCGGAGGGAAGGCGGTCGGAAGGGTGACGGGCTCCGGCGCGGCAGCCGGCACCTGGACGACGGGCTGGGTGACGCCGGGCTCCGGCTCGGGGGCGCCCGGCACCGCGGGGATGGGCTGGGTGGTGCGCTCGCGCCGTCTTTCGGCCGGGGCCGTGGGGGGCGTCTCGCGGCGGCCCTCGCCCGGCGCGAGCACGGGGTGGGGCGGCGTGAGGTCGCGGTTGCTGCGACGCTCGGCCGGGCGGTGCGTCCACCGGGCCAGCTGCGTCAGGAACTCGCGGGGCAGCAGCACGGGCCGCCCGTCCCCCACCAGCTCCGCCTCGAAGAGGTAGCCCATGAAGTGGGCGCGGGCGCGGGGCGACACGTCCGGCGCGGCCGTGTGCAGGTGGCGGGTGAGGGCCTCGGCGAAGGCCTCCGCGGTGGTGTAGCGCTGGTCCCGCTCCACGGCGAGGGCGGTGAGGAGGATGCGCTCCAGCGCGGCGGGGAGGTCCGGGTTGAGGTCCCTGGGGCGCGGGAAGTCGCCCTGGGCGAGCTTGCGCAGCACGTCCTCCAGCTTCCCCTCGAAGGGCAGCCGCCCGCACAGCATCTCGTAGAGGATGACGCCGGCGGCGAAGACGTCCGTGCGCGCGTCCAGCTCCCGCCCGCGGGCCTGCTCCGGCGCGAAGTAGGAGAACTTGCCCCTCATCTCGCCGTCGTCCGTCTCGTCCCGGCCGGCCAGCCGGGCCTTGGCGATGCCGAAGTCCACCAGCTTCACCTGCCCCTCGTAGCCGAGGAGCACGTTCTGCGGGCTGACGTCGCGGTGGACGATGTGCAGCGGCCGCCCGCGCTCGTCCAGGCGGGTGTGCGCGTAGGCCAGCCCCTCCAGCACCTCGACGGCAATCAGCACGGCCAGCGGCTGCGGCACCGTGTACAGCCCCTTCTCCCGCGCGCGCCGCAGCACGCGCGACAGGGGATGGCCGTCCACGAACTCCATGGCGATGAAGTACTGCCCGTCCACCTCGCCGAAGTCGAAGACCTGGGCGATGTTGCCGTGGCTCAGCCCCGCGGCGATGCGCGCCTCGTTGACGAACATGGAGACGAAGGCGCCGTTGCCCGCATACCGGGGCAATATCTTCTTGATGACGACGGGCTTGGTCACCCCCGCGGCCGCTGTCATCCGGGCGCGGTAGATCTCCGCCATCCCGCCCGTCGCGATGCGCTCGAGCAGCTTGTACTTCCCGAAATGGAGCCCTTCGGAAGGCTGCTGCACGTTCGTTCCGGCTCCTTCGAGCGCACCGGGCCGCTGCACCTGCCATACCCCGCTGTCGCCGCGAGGCCGCGAGAAGCTATCATGGGGCATGTGTCACACTGCCGTGGGAAAATTCCGTTGAAAATGAGCTTTCGCCTTCTGGTTGTGTCCCTACTCTTCACTACATCCGCCGCGCTGGCGGAGCCCGCGGTGCTGCTGGCGCCCGTGCTGGGGCGGCCGGAGGGGGTTCTGCTTCAGGGGCGCGTTCTAAAGGAAGCGCCTTCCGAGGGCAGCACCGCGCTTTCTCGCAACGTAAGAAGGCTGACGGCAGCCAACTGGGAGGGGGCCCGGGTGGAGGTCTCCTTCCAGGGCGTGGTGGCCACGGTGAAGAGCGGGCATGACGGCGGTTTCGAGGTGAACCTGCGGCCGCCCGAGGGGAAGGCGTTCCCCGTGGGCACCTCCCAGGCGGAGGCGCGGGTGGAGGGGGCTCGGACGCAGGCCCCGGTGGAGGTCATCGCGGAGGGCTCGCCGCTGCTGGTGGTGTCGGACTTCGACGACACCGTGGCGGTGACGAACGTGACGAGCCCGGTGAAGCTGGTGGAGTCGGCGCTGCTGAAGGACTCGGACACGCAGGCGGTGGTGGAGGGCATGGCGGCGTTCTACGGGTGCCTGCGGGTCCGGTCGACGCCGGCCTTCGCGTTGGTGAGCGGCTCTCCGGTGCAGTACCTGCCGCGCATCCGGACGTTCCTGGAGCGCCACGGCTTCCCGGCGGGCTTCGGCGTGTACCTGCGGGACATCGGGCCGGGGACGCTGTCCGGCTACAAGCAGCCCATCATCCGGCGCCTGCTCCAGCAGTTCCCCCAGCCGGTGGTGCTGGTGGGGGACTCTGGAGAGAAGGACCCGGAGGTGTACGCGCAGCTTCGCGAGGAGTTTCCCGGGCGGGTGAAGGCCATCTACATCCGCGACGCGGGGCGCACCTCCGACAAGGCGCGGTTCCAGGACATGGTGCTCTTCAAGGACGCGGGTGAGGCGGCCGTGCACGCCAGCACCGCCGGCCTGGCCGACGCCGCGTGTGTCACCGCTGCCTTCCCCAAGCACACGCCGACGCCTGTCGTCATTCCGGCAGCCACGGTGAAGCAGACGCCTCCGTGAGGATGCGCGCGGTGATGACGGTGTCCGAGGCCCTGGCCACGACGTGGCTCGCCGCCAGGGGGACGCCACCTCCCAGGCAGGTGCATCGGCGGGGCCTCCGGTGGTCCGCGCTCCGTGCGTGCGGCGCGGCCGCGTCGGTCGCGCGGGTCCTCGTGGCCGTGCTGGTCGTCTCGGTGGGCGGGGGGTGCCGCGACGAGAAGCCGGCCGAGCCGCTCCAGTCGCTGAAGCCGGAGCCCCTGCCTTCGCTCGCATCCGGGAGTGGGGTGCCCACGGATGCGGGGAGCGAGGCCGCGCCCGACGTCGAGCCGGCCCCGGTGCCGGTGTACGGCGAGGCGCTGCCGGAAGCGGCGCTCCGGCTGGAGCTGTCCGGCGAGAAGGTGCGGCTGGGGCAGGAGTCCTTCGAGTCGGTGCGCCCCGCCGAGGCCGCGCGCCTGATGGAGCGGGTGAAGGGGCGCGACGTGCTGCTGGTGCCGGACGCGGACACGTTCCTCGTGCAGACGTCCGAGCTGCTGGCGGTGCTGCGCGCCTCGGCGAAGGCGGTGTGGCTGAGGCACCCGGATGGGCAGGTGGCCTACCCGGTGGTGCTGCGTGACGAGGAGGGCTTCCGCGAGTGGCTGGCGGAGGTGGCGCCCGGAAAGCTTCGCATCATCATGCGCGCGGATGGCTTCGAGCTGACCACGAGCGTGGGCAAGCTGCCGGGGCCGGACCCGAATGGACCCTCCGTTCCGGTGCGGGGCGGGCGGCAGGACCTCGCCACGCTGCGCCGGGCGCTGGGGCTGCTCAAGGGGCGCTTCAAGACGTCGGAGGACCTCTGCCTCGTGCCGTCCTTCGGCACCGAGGTGGCACAGGTGTCGCGGGCGCTCGGCGGGGTGTACACCGCGCCCGGTGAGCCGCTGTTCGAGACGCTGTGCCTCGTCTACCCCACGCCCCGCGGGGTGAAGGACGGCGGGTAGGGGAGCGGCACGCTCGGAGCCGCCCGCTGGGAGCGTCGTTTCCTCGACTCGAGCGCCTCGCGTTTCCGCCTCGCGAAACGTATTCCCGACATGGGGCCGGCGCCTCTCTTGCTCCCCGGAGAAAAGGGCTGGCCCTCCCGCGACTCCCTCTATGATGCCCGGCTCCCTACATTGCATCGGCGGGGGCATGCCCGCTGGGGGAGGGTCGCTCCCTCCCCGCACCTGGAGGTCGTCGATGGTCGCCGTATCCGAGCCCGCTCAGTCGAAGGAGATTCCCGCTGGCGGCGCATTCCTCTTCCAGGAGGTTGGCGCCACCCCCATCGTCACGCCGGAGGCCCTCGCGGAGGACCAGCGCCTCTTCTTCAAGACGGCGCTCCAGTTCTCCCGCGAGCAGGTGCTCCCCCAGGCCGAGCGCATCGAGGCCAAGGACAATGCCCTGCTGCGCCGGCTGCTGCACCAGGCCGGTGAGCTGGGCCTGCTCAGCGTGGACATCCCCGAGGCCTACGGCGGCACCGGCCTCGACAAGACCACGTCCCTGCTGCTCGCCGAGGCGATGAGCCTCAACGGCTCCTGGTCCGTGACGTTCGGCGCGCACACCGGCATCGGCACGCTGCCCATCGTCTGGTTCGGCAACGCCGCCCAGAAGGCGAAGTACCTGCCCAAGCTCGCCACCGGCGAGTGGGTGGCCGCCTACGCCCTCACGGAGCAGGGCAGTGGCAGCGACGCGCTCGGCGCCAAGACGAAGGCCGTGCGCTCCCCGGACGGCAAGCACTGGATTCTCAACGGCTCCAAGCTCTACATCACCAACGCCGCCTTCGCGGACGTGTTCGTCGTCTTCGCCAAGGTGGACGGCGACAAGTTCACCGGCTTCATCGTGGAGAAGGACACCCCCGGCCTCACCGTGGGCCCGGAGGAGCACAAGATGGGCATCCGCGGCTCGTCCACGTGCCCCCTCTACTTCGAGGACGCGCGCGTGCCGGCGGAGAACCTGCTCGGCGAGGTGGGCAAGGGCCACAAGATTGCCTTCAACATCCTCAACTACGGCCGCCTCAAGCTGGGCGCGGGCGTGCTGGGCGGCATGAAGCTCCAACTGCAGAACGCGCTGCGCTTCGCGCAGGAGCGCAAGCAGTTCAACACCCCCATCGTCCAGTTCCCCCTGTCGCGCGAGAAGCTGGCCCGCATGACGGCGCTCATCCACGCAGTGGAGAGCATGACGTACCGCACCGCGGGCCTCGTGGACGCGCGCCTTGCGGGCCGCGACAAGACCGCCCCGGACTACGAGGCGCGCCTGCTCGCCGCCGTCGAGGAGTACGCCATCGAGTCGTCCATCATGAAGGTGCACGGCTCCGAGTCGCTCGGGCACCTGGTGGATGACGCCGTGCAACTGCACGGCGGCGCCGGCTACATCGAGGAGTACCCGGTGGAGCGCGCGTACCGCGACGCGCGCATCAACCGCATCTTCGAGGGCACCAACGAAATCAACCGCATGCTCATCGTCGGCATGCTCCTCAAGCGCGCCGTGAAGGGCGACCTGCCGCTGTTCGCCGTGGCCGGCAACGTGGCCGAGGAGCTGTCCCGCGGCGAGCGCCCCCGCGCCCGCACCGACGACGCGCTCGCCCCGCAGGAGGTGGCCGCCGAGTCCGCCAAGCGCCTGGCGCTCCACGGCCTGCGCCTGGCCGCCGAGACGTTCGGCACGGACCTGGAGAAGCACCAGGAGGTGCTCGCCGCGCTGTCGGACGTGGTGATGGACGCGTTCGCCCTGGACTCCATGGTGACGCGCACCCGCCAGGCCGCCAGCGGCGGGAAGCTGGACGCGGTGCGCGTGGCCCTCACGCGGCTGTACGCGCTGGATTCCATCCCCCGCGCCTACGAGCGCACGCGCCGCGCGCTGTGCGCCACGCTGAAGGGGGACGCGCTCGACAAGGAGCTCGAGCGCCTGGGCACCCTGGACGTCTTCACGCCGTATGACCCGGCGGAGCTGCGCGAGACGGTGGTGGCCGCGCTGGAGTCGGCCGGCGGCTACCCCTTCGGAGACGTGTAGCGCGCGGCGCCCTCAGGGCATCCGCGTCACGGCATCCATGCCAAAGCTCACCCGCGCCTTCCAGGGCGCGGGGGGCAGCGACTCCAGGGCCATCAGCGCGTCCAGGCGCTTCTGCATCTCCGGCCGCAGCCGCCCGAAGGTGGCGCCGAAGCCCGGCGTCACCGTCTGCGAATGCTTCTTGGGCACCGTGGACGTCCACACCACCTCGCCGTGGAGCATCAGCGGCCCGCCCTGGAGGTCCATCTCCAGGAGGAAGGGCGTGCCCACCTTCACCTTGCGAGGCAGCGCCGGGGCCTCCACCTCCAGGCCCACGCCGCCGCGCGAGATGTCCCGCACCACGAAGACGGGCGAGAAGGGCTCCGCCTCCAGCGCGCGCAGGTGCAGCGGCAGGCGCGGGAAGCGGCGCAGCCCCGTCTGCTCCTGCTCGGAGAAGATGCGCTGGAGGATGGCATCCAGCGCCGTGCGGTCCTTGCCCACGCCGTAGCGCACGGTGAGCAGGTAGCGCTGGGACTCGCGGGGCACCACCTGGACGACCTCGCCCAGCACCTCCACGGGCCTGGGCACACCTCCGGCGTGCAGCTCGAAGGTGAAGCGGGTCCCCAGCGGAAGGCTGCGGCGCGTCTCCAGCGTGACGCCCCCCTGCCCGACGCTGCGTGTGTACTCCCCCACCAGGGACTGCGGCGTCTTGTAGGCCACCTTCAGTCGCACGTTCGTATTCACGCCCCCTCACTCTGCGCCTGTCCCGGGGCGGACTCAAGTTCACCCCATCTTCCCAGGTAGGGCGCCGCGGCGCGGCAAGTACCGGACCTTCCAGGTGTGGAGGGGTTGCGGGGGCGGGCCGGATGTCGGGCGCCGACGAAACCGGTGTTTCAACCTGTTGCGGTTTCTTGACCCCCCCTGGGGGGCCGCGTATGTATGCCGCCCGTAGTGGCAAGGAGTGGGAAGGAGTGGAGGGCATTCCCGCATCGGGTTGAAAAGGTGGATCGTCCCGCGTGTTCCGAGGCGTCTATGAGCACCAGATCGACGCAAAGGGGCGGACGAGCCTCCCGGCGAAGCTCCGGGAGACGCTGGTGGGCGCCTACGACGAGCGCCTCATCCTCACGACGGCGCTGGACAGGTGCCTCCACGCCTACCCGGTCCGGGAGTGGGAGGCGCTGGAGGCGTCGCTCGCCAAGCGCAACCCGATGGAGCCCGGGGTGAAGACGCTGATGCGCCTGTACGTGGCCAGCGCGCAGGAGTGCCCGCTGGACAAGCTGGGGCGCCTGCTCATCCCGCCGTCGCTCCGCTCCTACGCGGGGCTGGAGAAGGACGTGGTGTGGGCGGGGATGGTGAAGGTCATCGAGCTGTGGAGTCTCGAGGGCTGGGCGAAGGCGCAGGAGGAGGCCCGCCAGGAGGCGACCTCCGCGGACGTGATGAAGGTGCTCTCAGAGCTGCGCCAGAGTTAGCCGGAAAGTCGACAGGACTCACGAGTCCCGGGAGGGTGGAAGCGTATGAACCAGGTTCTGGAGGTGCGGCGACGGGCGGCGGACGCGACGGTGGGAACCGACCGCGTGGAGACGCTCATGCTCGAGGGCGAGCTGGGCGAGCAGGACCTGCTCCAGCTGTGCGACGAGCTGACCCGCAAGCTGCACCGGGGCGTGCGCCAGGTGGTGCTGGACTTCGGCGACGTGGGCCACCTGAACTACCGGGGCGTCAAGCCGCTGATGGCCCGGGCCGAGGCGTTCCGCCGCACCGGCGGCGACTTGAAGCTGTCCGGCCTGTCGCCGTACCTGGCCGCCATCTTCCGCGCGGCCGGCGCCCACGACACCTTCGAAATCTACCCTCATATGAACGACGCCCGGGCGGCCTTCGCGCTCGCGCGGGCCCCGTTCGTCTGAGCCCTGTGGGGGCCGTGGACTTCCAGCACCAGACCGTCCTCCTGCGGGAAGCAGTGGACTTGCTCCAACCGGGAGTGGGGAAGGTGATCATCGACGGCACACTGGGCGGCGGTGGCCACACGGAGGCGCTCCTGGCCCGGGGCGCCACCGTGGTGGGCGTGGACCGCGACCCGGTGGCGCTCGCCGCCGCCACCGCCCGGCTGGGCGTCAACCCGCGCTTCCAGGCCCGGCAGGGCAACTTCGCGGAGCTGCTCCGGGTGGCCGGGGACGTGCTCCCGGTGGACGGCGTGCTGGTGGACCTGGGCGTGTCGTCCCCGCAGCTGGACGTGGCCGAGCGCGGCTTCTCCTTCGCCAAGGACGGCCCGCTGGACATGCGCATGGGCGACGAGGGCCCCACCGCCGCCGAGCTGATCGCCTCCACGGACGAGCGCGACCTGGCGCACCTGCTCAAGGAGTACGGTGAGGAGCCCTTCGCGCGCCCCATCGCCCGCGAGCTGAAGAAGGCGCTGCCCACGCGCACCCTGGAGGCCGTCGAGGTGGTGAAGCGGGCGGTGCCGCGCAAGGCGTGGCCCACGCGCATCAACGTCGCAACCCGGACGTTCCAGGCGCTGCGCATGGCCGTCAACGGAGAGCTGGAGGCGCTGGACGCGCTGCTGGCCGCCATCCCCCGGCTCCTCAAGGTGGGCGGCCGCGCCGGCATCATCGCCTTCCACTCGCTGGAGGACCGGAAGGTGAAGGAGGCGTTCCGCGACCTGGTGGGCCGGTGCACCTGCCCGCCCGGGCTGCCGGTGTGCGCCTGTGGCTACTCGGGCGCGTTCGCCCTGGTGACGAAGAAGGCCGTGGCCGCCTCGGAGGAAGAGGTGGAGGCCAACCCCCGCTCTCGCAGCGCGCACCTGCGCGTGGTGGAGAAACTCCGATGAGCCTGGTGACATCCCGACCCTCTTCCACGCGGGGCTCCGTCTCCGTCGCGGGCGTGCTGCTGCACCTGCTGCCCGCCGTCCTCTTCTTCTCCCTGTTCGCCGCGGTGGGCTTCCTCCACGTCACCAGCCGCGTGCTGGTGGTGGACATGGGCTACCGCCTGTCGCGCGCGGAGGCGGAGAGCCGCACCCTCACGCGGGAGAACGACCGGCTGAAGCTGGAATTGGCCACCCTCAAGGCCCCGACGCGGCTGGAGCGCGTGGCCCGCGAGCAGCTGGGCATGGCCATGCCCAAGGGCGGCGCGGTGGTGTCGCTGTCCGCCGAGAAGCCGGCCCGGGGCAGCCCCCAGGCGGCGGCGCGTGATGGGGAGGCGCCCGGCGTGCGCGTGGCCGGGCGGGCCGGAGGGGCCACGCGGTGAGGGACTTCAAGGCGACGCGGGCTCCCGAGCCCAACGCGAAGTGGCTGGCGCTGCGGGTCAAGCTCCTGTTCGGCCTCTTCCTGACGCTGCTGGGCGTCGCCTTCGGTCGCGCGGTACAGCTCCAGGTCTTCGAGCAGGAGAAGCTGCGCGGGCTGGCGCAGGACCAGTACGTCCGCCAGATTGAAATCCCCGCGCGCCGGGGCGACATCTTCGACCGGCGTGGCACCCCGCTGGCCCAGAGCGTGGAGGTGGACTCCATCTGGGTGGACCCCTCCATGCTGCCGGACGTGCGGGCCGCGTCGCGCGCGCTGGCCAAGGCGCTGAAGATGGACGCGGACGAGATGGCCGCGCGCCTGGGGCGGGCCAGGCGCTTCGCGTGGGTGAAGCGCCAGGCGAAGCCCCAGGAGGTGGCCGCGGTGAAGGCGCTGGGCCTGCCCGGCTTCGGCTTCACCAAGGAGCCCAAGCGCTTCTACCCGCAGCGCGAGCTGGGCGCGCACGTGGTGGGCACGGTGGGCCTGGACGGCCGGGGCCTGGAGGGCCTGGAGCTGGCCTTCGAGGACGAGCTGTCCGGGCAGAGCGCGCGCACCTCCGGCTTCCGCGACGCCAAGGGCCGCAAGCTGCTGGTGCAGGGCGCCCTGGACCCGCTGGAGCGCCAGGGCGCCGCCGTCACCCTGACGGTGGACCGCCACCTCCAGTACGTGACGGAGCGGGCGCTGGCGAAGGCCGTGGAGGACGCGAAGGCCGTGGCCGGCATGGCCGTGGTGCTGGACCCGAAGACGGGCGAGCTGCTGGCCATCGCCAACCACCCGCGCTTCAACCCCAACACCCCCGAGTCCAGCTCGCGCACCAACATGCGCAACCGCGCCGCCCTGGACACCATCGAGCCCGGCTCCACGATGAAGCCCTTCGTGGTGGCCGCCGCGCTGGAGCAGAAGGCGATTACCCCCGACAGCGTCTTCTTCTGTGAGAACGGCGCCTGGCCGGTGGGCCGCCACACCATCAACGACACCCACTCGTACGGCTGGCTGGCCCCCCGCGGCATCCTCCAGGTGTCCTCCAACATCTGCATGGCGAAGATTGCCCAGGCCATGGGGCGCGAGAAGCTGGTATCCGGCTACCACGCCTTCGGCTTCGCCGAGCGCAGCGGCCTGTCCCTTCCCGGTGAAGGGCGCGGCGTCATCCCCTTCCCGAAGGCGGAGGTGGCGCTGGCCACCCAGTCCTTCGGCCAGGGCCTGACGGCCACGGTGGTGCAGATTGCGGCCGCCTATGGTGCGCTGGCGAACGATGGCGTGCTGATGCGGCCCTACCTCGTGTCGAAAGTGGTCGACCCGGACGGGGTAGTCCTGCTGGAAAACCGCCCCACGGAGGTGCGCCGGGTGGTATCCGCGAAGGTGGCCCGGCAGGTGGTGGGCATGCTCGAGAGTGTAGTGACCAAGGAAGGGACCGCCCCCAGGGCCGCCATGGAGGAGTACAGGGTGGCGGGCAAGACGGGCACGGCCCAGAAGGCGGACCCGGTGGCACGGGGGTACTCGGACAAGCGAATCGCTTCCTTTGCTGGCGTGGTGCCGGCCGAGTCACCGCGCGCCGTGATTCTTGTCGTAGTGGACGAACCCAAGACGGACGTATACGGGGGGCTCGTGGCTGCCCCTGCTTTCAAGGAAATTGCGACCGCCGCCATGGCCCACCTGGCCGTGCCACCGTCCCGGACGGTGGCGCCCGAGGTGGCCGTGGCCGCCGTGTCCCCCGCGTCAGGCGCGGCGAAGCCGGTGGCCCCCAAGGCCGCCGTGCCCGCCCGGCCGGCGCTGGCGGAGGCGGTGACGGAGACCCCGGAGCCCGGCACGGTACGTGTGCCGGATGTCCAGGGACAGGTAGGACGAGAGGCCGTGGTGAAGCTGCTCGCCGCGGCCCTGGAGCCACAGGTAACAGGCAGTGGACGTGTGGTGTCTCAAACCCCCGCCGCCGGCGCACTGGTGGAGAAGGGGGCCCGGGTGACGCTGGAGCTCGCCACGCGGCAATAAGGCCGCGCCGCTCCAGGCCCCGCGCTTGCAATGCGTGTGAAGGGGAAGAGATGAAGCTGACGGATGTCCTCGCAGGATGTGGAGCCGAGCAGACCTCGGGCGGCCGTTCCGCGGTTGACGTCACGGGTGTGACGCAGGACTCGCGGCGCGTGAAGACGGGGGACCTCTTCGTCGCCATTCCTGGCACGAAGGAGGATGGAGCCCAGTTCATCGGTGAAGCCGTGTCCCGTGGCGCCGTGGCGGTGGTTTCCGAGAAGCCGGTGCCCTCGTCGCAGGTGCCGTTCTTCAAGGTGAGCAACGCGCGAAAGGCGCTGGCGCTCATCGCCGCCAACTTCTACGGCCGTCCCGCCGAGCAGCTGACGCTGCTGGGCGTCACCGGGACGAACGGGAAGACGACGACGACGTACCTGCTGGAGGCCATGAGCACGGCCGCCTACGCCTCGACGGGAGTCATTGGAACGCTGGGCTACAAGTTCTCCGGCAAGACGGTGGAGAGCGCGAACACGACGCCGGACCCGCTGGAACTGCACCGCATCTTCCGGGAGATGGTCGACGCGGGCGTGGAGACGGTCATCATGGAGGTGTCCAGCCACGCGCTCGCGCAGGAGCGCGTGCACGGGCTCACCTTCAAGGCGGCCGGCTTCTCCAACCTGAGCCGGGACCACCTCGACTACCACAAGGACATGGAGGACTACTTCCAGGCGAAGCGGAAGCTCTTCGCGGAGAACCTGTCCGCCACCGGCGTGGCCGTGGTCAACGGTGACGACACCTACGCCAGCCGCATCTACAACGAGCTGCGCGGCCAGAAGCGCATGGCGTGGAAGTTCAGCCGCCTGGGCAACGGGGAGATTTCCGCCTCGGACGTGAGCTTCACGCTCCAGGGCATCAAGGGCACGCTGAAGACGCCCGCGGGCGACATCCCCATCAAGAGCAAGCTCTTGGGGCCCCACAACCTGGAGAACATCCTCCTGGCGGCGGGCATCGGCCTGGGCGCGGGCTTCGCCCGGCGCGACGTGCAGGAGGGCATCGAGCGCATGACGCCGGTGGCCGGCCGCATGGAGCGCGTGGAGAACTACGGCCCGGGCGGGGCGCCCGCGGTGCTGGTGGACTACGCGCACACCGACGACGCGCTCAAGCGCGCGCTGGAGGCCTCGCGCTCGCTGGCCAAGGGCCGTGTCATCACGGTCTTCGGCTGCGGTGGAGACCGGGACAAGGGCAAGCGTCCGCTGATGGGCGCGGTGGCGGCGGAGGCCGCGGACCTGGCCATCGTCACCAGCGACAACCCGCGCACCGAGGACCCGGAGGAGATCATCTCCCAGGTGACGCCGGGCCTGGAGAAGGGCGGCCTGCGCCGCATCTCCGCGGGCAAGGCCAAGAGCGGTGAGAAGGGCTACCTGGTGGACCCGGACCGCCGCGCGGCGATTGAGCAGGCCATCAACCTGGCGAGCGCGGACGACGTCGTCCTCATCGCCGGCAAGGGCCACGAGACGTACCAGCAGGTGGGCGCGGAGAAGCACACCTTCGACGACCGCCAGGTGGCCGCGAAGGCGCTGGCCAACCGCACTCCGGCCACTCCGGGCACTCCGGCCTAGCCGCAACAGCCCGGCCGCACCGGCGCCCCACACCCTATGCCAGCCCGATTCAACGACGAAGAGGTGGTGCAGGCGACCGGGGCGACCCGGCGCGGCGGCCCGGCCCCGGCCGCCTTCACGGCGGTCTGCACCGACACGCGGGCACTCACCCCGGGGTGCCTCTTCGTGGCGCTGGTCGGGGAGCGCTTCGACGCCCACGCCTTCGTGGACGCCGCGGCGAAGGGTGGGGCGGCGGGCGCGGTGGTGGCGCGCGGCCGGCCGCTGCCTCCACTTCCGGAGGGCTTTGCCCTCTACGAGGTGGAGGACACGCTGATGGGGCTGGGGGCCCTGGGCCGCCACCACCGGCAGCGCTTCAAGATTCCGCTGTGCGCCGTGGGTGGCTCCAACGGGAAGACGACCACCAAGGAGATGGTGGGCGCCATCCTCGCCACGCGCGGCCCCGCGCTGAAGACGGAGGGCAACCTCAACAACGAGGTGGGCGTCCCGCTGACGCTGTTCCGGCTGGAGCCCCAGCACGTGGCGGCCGTCATCGAAGTGGGGATGAACCGCCCGGGCGAAATCGAGCGGCTCACCCGCGTGGTGCGGCCGGACGCCGGTGTCATCACCGTCGTCCAGCCCGAGCACCTGGAGGGGCTGGGCAGCCTCGAGGGCGTGGCCGAGGCGGAAGGGGAGTTGTTCCGCGAGCTGGGCCCCGAGGCCACGGTGGTCGTCAACGTGGACGACGCGCTCATCCCGGCGCAGGCCGCGCGCAGCAAGGCGAAGCGGCTGACCTTCGGCCGGGCCGAGGGCGCGGACGTGCGGCTCGCGAGCGTGGAGACGCGGGGCCGCGAGGGCATGGTGGCCACGGTGCGCTACTCGGGCCGTGACTGGCCGGTGCGGCTGCACTTCATCGGGCCGCACAACGCGCAGAACGCCACGGCGGCCTTCGCGCTGGCGCTGGCGCTGGGCTACACGCCGGACGAGTGCGTGAAGGGCCTGGAGGCGGCGCGGCCGTACGCGCGGCGCCTCAACGTGGTGGACGGGAAGAACGGCGTGACGGTCATCGACGACTGCTACAACGCCAACCCCGCCTCCATGGACGCGGCGCTGGAGACGCTGGGCACGCTGGTGCCCGTCGGCGGCCGGGCCGTGGTGGTGCTGGGAGACATGCTGGAATTGGGCCCCGGCGAGCTGGAGGAGCACGCGCGCCTGGGCGGGCGCGTCCCCGGCCACGCGCGGCTGGCGGCCTTCTTCGGTCCCCGCTCCGTCAAGGGGTGGGAGACCGCATCCATGGGTGATTCCGCCGCCCACTTCACCGAGGTGGAGCCGCTGGTGGCGTGGCTGTCGTCGCGGCTGCGCCCGGGTGACGTGGTGCTGGTGAAGGCCAGCCGCGGCATGCGGCTGGAACGGGTGGTGGCGGCCCTGACGGGCGCCCCGGTCCCCGGAGGAAACCACTAGTGCTGTACCTCCTCTACGAGCTCATCCAGAACTCGGAGGCCGGGCGCGTCCTCAACTTCCTGCGCTACCCGACCTTCCGCATCATCGCCGCGGGCGTCTTCGCGCTCGTGCTCGGCATGCTCATCGGCCCCCGGCTCATCGCCCGCCTGCGGCTGAAGCAGCACGGGCAGAGCAACGTGCGCGAGGACACGCCGGACACGCACCAGAAGAAGAAGGGCACGCCCACCATGGGTGGCGCGCTCATCCTCATCTGCATCGCCGCCGGCACCCTGCTGTTCGCGGACCTGAAGCACCGCGTGGTGTGGGTGATGCTGCTCTTGACGTTCGGCTACGGCTTCATCGGCTTCCTGGACGACTGGCTCAAGCTGTCCAAGCGCAACTCGAAGGGCCTGCCCGGCCGGTACAAGATGGTGCTGCAGACCGTCTTCTACCTGGTGGCCGTGTTCGGCCTGCTGACGACCTGGACGCAGCCGGACGGCTCCTTCGGGCCCACGCTGCTCATCAACACGAAGCTGACGCTGCCCTTCATCCCCACGCGCTGGTTCAACCCGGACCTGGGCTGGTTCTACGTCTTCTTCGCGTGGATCGTCATCGTCGGCACGTCCAACGCGGTGAATCTCACGGACGGCCTGGACGGCCTGGCCATCGTTCCCACCATCGTCTCCGCGATTACGTTCGCCGTGCTCTGCTACGTGGCGGGCACCACGCTGAGCATCGCGGAGGCGGAGACGGTGGGCGGCGTGTCCAAGCTGGTGGCCACGCCCGTCTACCAGTACCTGGGCATCCTCCAGGTGCCGGGCGGCGCGGAGCTGGCCGTGTTCTGCGCGGCGATTGTGGGCGCGGGCATCTCGTTCCTCTGGTTCAACACGTATCCGGCCTCCGTCTTCATGGGCGACATCGGCTCGCTGGCGCTGGGTGGCGCGCTGGGCGGGCTGTCGGTGCTGTCCAAGAACGAGGTGGTGTCCGCCATCATCCACGGCATCTTCTTCGCGGAGGCGCTGAGCGTGATGATTCAGGTGGCCTCCTTCAAGATGACGGGCAAGCGCGTCTTCAAGATGGCGCCGGTCCACCACCACTTCGAGCTCAAGGGACTGGCCGAGCCGAAGATCATCGTCCGTTTCTGGATCGTCTCCATCCTCTGTGGTGGCGTGGCGCTCCTGTCGCTCAAGCTCCGCTGAAGCCGCAGGAAGGGGGCGCACGGCCATGACGTTGTCGCTGTCCGGGCAGAAGGTGCTGGTGTACGGGCTCGCGAAGAGCGGTGTGGCGGCGCTGCGCCTCCTCCGCCAGCACGGCGCGCAGGTGACGGCGCTGGACGCGCGCGCCGACGACGCGCTGGGCGAGGTGGGCCGCGAGGTGAAGGCCCTGGGCGCAACGCTCGTCACCGGGCCCACGCCTCCGGGGCTGCTGGCCTCGCAGGACCTGGTGGTGGTGAGCCCCGGCGTGCCGCTGGCGCTGCCGGAAATCGAGGCCGCGCGCGCGGCGGGCGTGGCGGTGTGGGGCGAGGTGGAGCTGGCCTCGCGCTTCCTCACCGACGTGCCGCTGTTCGGCATCACCGGCACCAACGGGAAGAGCACCACCACGGCGCTCACCGGCGAGCTGTTTCTGCGCGGCGGCAAGCGCACCTTCGTGGGCGGCAACCTGGGGCGGCCCTTCTCCGAGGCCGCCATGGCGCCCGGCGACTGGGACGCGCTGGTGGTGGAGCTGTCCAGCTTCCAGCTCGAGGGCATCCGCACCCTGCGCCCGCGCGGCGCGGCCATCCTCAACCTCACGCCGGACCACCTGGACCGCTACGCAACCCACGCGGACTACGGCGCGGCCAAGGCGCGGATATTCCAGAACCAGCTGGCGGGCCAGAACCCGCTGGGGCAGAACCCGCGGGGCACCGACTTCGCGGTGGTGAACGCGGACGACGCGGACGTCATGGGCCTGGCGCGCGCGGCGAAGGTGCCGGTGTACGGCTTCACCGTCGCGGGCAGGCCGGTGGTGGACGCGCCGGGGCTGGCGGGGCTCGCGGTGGCGGAGGAGGGCGGCTTCCGGCTGGACTTCCTGGGCGAGCGCTACCGGCTGGCCAACCGCGCGCTGCGCGGGGCGCACAACGCGCAGAACGCGATGGCGGCGGCGCTGCTGGCGCGGCTGGGCGGCGTGGCCTCCGACGGCGTGCAGGCGGGCCTGGACAGCTACCCGGGCCTGCCGCACCGGCTGGAGAGCGTGCGGGTGCTGGACGGGGTGGAGTGGGTGAACGACTCCAAGGCCACCAACGTGGACTCCGTGCTGGTGGCGCTGCGCGCCTTCAAGGGCGACCTCTGGCTGATTGCCGGAGGCAAGGGCAAAGGCGCGCCCTACGCGCCCATGGTCGACGAGGGGCGGGGCAAGGTGAAGGGCGTGCTCACCATCGGCAATGACGCGGACGCGCTCGCCAGGGCGTATGCGGGCCAGGCGCCGGTGCACGCGTGCGGCACGCTGGACGCCGCGGTGGCGAAGGCGCGCGAACTGGCGAGGGCGGGGGACACGGTGCTGCTGTCTCCCGCGTGTGCGTCGTACGACCAGTTCAAGAACTTCGAGGACCGGGGCGATACGTTCAAGCGCCTGGTCAAGGCGCTCTGACAGCCATGAAGACCTCTCCTCCCACGGCGGCCCCCGTGCGGTTCGACCCGTTGCTGCTGGGCGCGGTGCTGGCCCTCGTCACGCTCGGACTGGTGATGGTGTACTCCGCCAGCGCGGTGCTGGCGCAGGACAAGCAGGGCGACAGCCTGTACTTCCTCAAGCGGCAGCTCACCGCGGCCGGCATGGGGCTCGTCGCCATGGCCGTGGCCATGAAGGTGGGCTGGCGGAAGCTGGCGCGCTGGGCGTACCCGCTGCTGCTGGTGGCCATCGTCCTGCTGGTGCTGGTGGCCATTCCCGGCATCGGCTCCACGGCGGGCGGCGCGCGCCGGTGGATTCGCCTGCCGGGCTTCGGCCTGCAGCCCGCCGAAATCGCCAAGTTCGCGTGGGTCGTCTACCTGTCCTACTCGCTGGCGAAGAAGCGCGAGAAGGTGGCGACGTTCTCCGTGGGCTTCCTGCCCCACCTGGCCCTGTGCGGCCTGCTGGTGATGCTGTGCATGCTGCAGCCGGACTTCGGCAGCAGCGTGCTGCTGGTGTTCATGCTCTTCGTGCTGCTCTTCGCGGCTGGCGCGAAGCTGAGCTACCTGGTGGGCATGGTGCTGCTGGCGCTGCCGCTGGCGTACGTGGCCATCGCCTCCAGCCCGTACCGCATGAAGCGCATCCTCGCCTTCCTGGACCCGTGGGCGCACCGGCACGACGTGGGCTACCAGGTGGCGGAGTCCCTGATGTCCATCGGCTCGGGCGGCGTGTCGGGGCTCGGGCTGGGAGACGGGCGGCAGAAGCTCTTCTTCCTGCCGGAGGCCCACACCGACTTCATCTTCTCCATCCTCGGAGAGGAGACGGGCCTGGTGGGCGTGGGGCTGCTGGTGACGCTGTACGGAATCGTCCTCTGGCGCGGCGTGAAGGCCAGCCTGGCGGCGGGGGAGACGTTCGGCACCTACCTGGGGCTGGGCATCACCTCCATCATCGCCTTCCAGGCCACGGTGAACATGTGCGTGGCCATGGGCCTGCTGCCGACGAAGGGGCTGACGCTGCCGTTCGTCTCCTACGGCGGCACGTCGCTGGTGGTGCTGATGGGGGCGGCCGGGGTGCTGCTGTCCCTGAGCGCGAATACCCAGGGGGCGCCGCGCACCGCCCGGGCGGGCACGGACATGCGGGAGGTGACGGCGTGAAGGTCCTCATCGCGGGCGGCGGCACCGGCGGCCACCTCTTCCCGGGCATCGCCCTGGCGGAGGAGGTGACGACGCGCCACCACGGCAACGAGGTGGTCTTCGTGGGCACCGAGCGCGGCCTGGAAGCCCGCGTGGTGCCCAAGGAGGGCTACCCGCTGGAGCTGGTGAAGGTGCAGGGCCTCAAGGGCAAGAGCCTCCTCGCCTTCCTCAAGGCGCTCATCGCGCTGCCGCTGGCCTTCATCGAGTCCTTCCGCATCCTCGCCCGCCAGAAGCCGGACGTGGTGGTGGGCGTGGGCGGCTATGCCAGCGGGCCGGTGGTGCTGGCGGCGTGGCTGATGGGCATCCCCACCGCCATCCAGGAGCAGAACGCGCTGCCCGGCCTCACCAACAAGCTGCTGGGCAAGGTGGTGCGCGTGGTCTTCACGGCCTTCGAGGGCGCGCGCCAGTTCTTCCCCGAGAAGAAGGTGCAGCTCATCGGCAACCCCATCCGCCGCAAGCTGATGGACAACTACCTGCGCAGCCACGTGGCGCACGAGCGCTTCTCGCTGCTCGTCTTCGGCGGCAGCCTGGGCGCGCGCGGCATCAACCAGCGGATGCTCGAGGCGCTGGACTCCCTGGGCGACCTGAAGGACGGGCTGCACTTCGTCCACCAGACGGGGAAGAACGACCTGGAGCAGGTGCGCAAGGGCTACGCCGACAAGGGCTTCCAGGCGGACGTGGTGGAGTTCATCGACGACATGTCGAGCGCGTACGCGAAGGCGGACCTCGTCGTCTGTCGCGCCGGCGCCACCACGCTCGCGGAGCTGACGGTCTGCAAGAAGGCCAGCATCCTCATCCCCTTTCCGCACGCCACGGATGACCACCAGGCCGTGAATGCGAAGGCGCTGGTGGACGCGGGCGCGGCGCTGATGTTCCGCGAGGCGGAGCTCACCGGGGCGAAGCTGGCGGAGACCCTCCGCACCCTGAAGAGCGACCCCGCGAAGCTCAAGAACATGGAGAAGAAGGCGGGCCTGCTGGGCCGTCCGGAGGCCGCGAAGGAGCTGGCGGACGTTTGCGTCGACCTGATGGTGCAGACGTGGGGCCCCAATGGTAGGGAGCGCGCCCCCAGCGAGCCGAAGAAGGCGCCCAGGAGCCACTCGTGACGAAGAACAAGCCGGCCAGCCTCTTCAAGACGCGCCATGCCGCGCAGGTGCACTTCGTGGGCATCGGCGGCATCGGCATGAGCGGCATCGCCGAGGTGCTGCTCAACCTGGGCTACCGCGTGTCCGGCTCCGACTTGAAGGAGAGCGACATCACCCGGCGGCTGACGCGCATGGGCGCCACCTTCTTCGAGGGCCACCGCGCGCAGAACCTGGTGCAGGCGGACGTGGTGGTCATCTCCTCCGCGGTGCGCAAGGACAACCCGGAGGTCGTCACCGCGCGCCAGCGGAAGATTCCCGTCATCCCCCGCGCGGAGATGCTCGCGGAGCTGATGCGCCTGAAGTACGCCGTCGCGGTGGCGGGCAGCCACGGCAAGACGACGACGACGTCCATGGTGGCCACCGTGCTGAGCGCCGCGGGGCTGGACCCCACGGCGGTGGTGGGCGGCAAGGTGAACGTGCTCGACTCCAACGCCAAGCTGGGCAAGAGCGAGCTGATGGTGGTGGAGGCGGACGAGAGCGACGGCAGCTTCCTCAAGCTGCACCCGTCCATCTCCATCGTCACCAACATCGACCCGGAGCACATGGACCACTACGGCACGCTGGACAACCTCCAGACGGCCTTCGTGGAGTTCTGCAACCGGGTGCCCTTCTACGGCCTCAACGTCCTCTGCCTGGACAACCCCAACGTCCAGGCGCTCCTGCCGCGGATTGAAAAGCGCTTCGTCACCTACGGCAGCTCGCACATGGCGGACTACCGGCTGGAGAACATCCAGCTGGACGGCTTCACCACGACGTTCCAGGCCTTCCGCCGGGACGAGCCGCTGGGCGAGTTCCGCGTGCGCATGGTGGGCGCGCACAACGCCTTCAACGCGCTGGCCGTCATCGCCGTGGCCGAGGAGATGGACATCCCCCTGGAGACGGTGCGCGGCGCGCTGGCCGAGTTCGGCGGCGTGCAGCGGCGCTTCACCGTGCGGGGCGAGTCGCAGGGCGTCACCGTGGTGGACGACTACGGGCACCACCCCACGGAAGTCGTCGCGACGCTGGCGGGCGCGCGGCGCGCCTTCGGCCGGCGCCTGGTGGTGGCCTTCCAGCCGCACCGCTACACGCGCACGCACGACCTGATGAAGGAGTTCACCACCGCGTTCAACGACTCGGACGTCCTCTTCGTCACCAGCGTCTACGCGGCGGGCGAGGAGAAGATTCCGGGCGCCACCGGCGACGCGCTGGCGGACGCCATCCGCGCGCACGGCCACCGCGACGTCACCTTCGTGGAGAAGCGCACGGACCTGCCGGCGGCGCTGCTGCCCCGGCTGCGCGAGGGCGACCTGGTGCTGACGCTGGGCGCGGGCGACATCACCCAGGTGGGGCCGGACCTGCTCGGCCTGCTGGGCACCTCCGGCCTGTCGAAGGGCTAGGGCGCCATGGTGGAAGCGGGCGTGAAGACGGCGCTGGCGGCCCGCGTGGAGCGGCTGCCCGGCTGCGAGGTGAAGGCGGGCGAGCCCCTGGCCCCGCTCACCAGCGTCCGGGTGGGCGGCGCCGCCGAGGCCCTGGTGCGCCCGCGCACGCCGGACGCGCTGGTGGCCCTGCTGAAGCTGGCGCGGGACGAGGGCGTGCCCGTCTGCATCCTCGGCGGTGGTGCCAACACCCTGGTGGGCGACGGCGGCGTGGCGGGCTTCACCGTGAAGCTGCCCGGGGACCTCTTCCCCGAGGTCGCCGACGTGGGCCCCGAGGAGGGCCGCCTCACGCTGGGCGCGGGCGCGGCCATCGTCCGCCTCATCAACCTCATGCGCGCGCAGGCGCTGGTGGGCGCCGAGTTCCTCGCCGGCATCCCCGGCACGCTGGGCGGCGCGGTGGCGATGAACGCCGGCACGAAGAACGGGGAGGCCTTCCGCGCGATTGAGGCGGTGGAGGTGGCCACGGCCGATGGGGTGGGGTGGCTGACGAAGGCGCAGGTGCCGCATGCCTACCGCCACTCGGAGCTGCCGGCGGGCGGCGTCGTCACGCGGGTGCGCTTCCTCTTGCGCAAGGGGGACGTGGCGGCGTCCAAGGCGGCCATGGACGCGGACCTGGGCTACCGCAAGCGCACGCAGCCCTTGAGCCAGCCCAACTTCGGCAGCGTCTTCACCAACCCGCCGGGCGACCATGCCGGGCGGCTGATTGAGCTCGTGGGCCTCAAGGGCCATACGTTGGGCCGCGCGCAGGTGTCCACCCTGCACGCCAACTGGATCGTCAACCTGGGCGGAGCGTCCGCCCGCGACGTGCTGGGCCTCGTCACCCTCATGCAGCAGCGGGTGCGCGAGGAGACCGGCGTCGACATGAAACCCGAAGTCAAGCGCGTGGGAGCGTTCCTGCCATGACCCCGAATCGCGGTGCCTTCACGAAGGACGAGCTCAAGACGAAGCGCGTGGGCGTGCTGTTTGGCGGCCTGTCCGCGGAGCGCGAGGTGTCCCTGCGCACCGGCGCGGCGGTGGCCGGGGCGCTGCGCTCGCTGGGCTACGACGTGGTGGACATCGACGTGGGCAAGGACCTGCCCGCGCGCCTGCTGGCGGAGAAGGTGGACGTGGCGTGGCTCGCGGTACACGGCCGCTACGGCGAGGACGGGTGCCTCCAGGGCCTGCTGGAGTCCATGTTCATCCCCTACACCGGCAGCGGGGTGATGGCCTCCGCCGTGGGCATGGACAAGGTGTACGCCAAGCAGATCTTCCTCGCGCACGGCATCCCCACGCCGCCGTACCGGGCCTTCACGGATGCGCAGTCCGCGCTGGCGGCGGCGGACTCGCTGCCCTTCCCGTTCCCCGTGGTGGTGAAGCCCAGCCGCGAGGGCAGCAGCGTGGGCGTGCACATCGTCAAGACGCGCGCGGACTACGACGCCGCGGTGACGGACGCCGCGAAGTACGCCGGCACCCTCATGGTGGAGCAGTTCATCAAGGGCCGCGAAGTGCAGGGGGGAGTCCTGGACGATGAGGCCCTCGGCGTCATCGAGGTTCGCGCCGCGCGCGAGTTCTACGACTACGACGCCAAGTACAAGGCGGGCTCCGGGACGCAGTACCTCTTCCCCGCGCCCCTGCCTCCTGAGCAGTATGCCCGGGTGAACGAGGTGAGCCTGGCCGCGCACAAGTCCCTGGGGTGTAGCGGGGGCTCGCGCTCGGACGTCATCGTCACCGACGGAGGCGAAGTGTTTCTTCTGGAGATCAACACCCTGCCTGGCATGACGGCCACCAGCCTCCTGCCCAAGATTGCCGCCGGACGCGGCATCGACTTCCCGGTCCTGTGCGAGCGCCTCCTCTTGGGCGCCTCCCTCAAGGCCTGAGCCGGCGGGGGCGCCGACGCAACTTCGCGTCCGCTCCCGTCGAAAACCTCCGGAAGTTCCTGGCCCGACCCCCGCCGCCGGTCGCTACAGCGACGTACCTGTAGCCAAAAACTGGCGTGGAGATCCATCCGCACGCAGCATGCGTGCGACCGTCCCGACCCATGGCCTTTGGCAGAACGCGAAATCGCCGCCGTCAAGACACCGCCCAGCAGAAGGAGGCGGTCAAGGGCGCCGTGCGCTCGCACGGCCCTGGCGTGCTGAAGGTGGTGGGGCTGACGCTGGCCACCGCGCTGCTGGTGTGGGGCGGGGTGGAACTGCGCCGGTGGGCGCTGACGTCGCCGCGCTTCGACCTGGCGGCGGTGTCCTTCTCCGGACTGCAGCGCGCCTCGCGGGTGGAGCTGCTGCGGCTGGCCGCGCTGACGAAGGGGCAGAACCTGTGGACGCTGGACGTGGGCGCGCTGGAGCGCGCCATGCTCCAGCACCCGTGGGTGAAGACGGTGGAGGTGACGCGGCGCTTCCCCAACCGCGTGTCGGTGGAGGTGTCCGAGCACGTGCCGGTGGCCCTGGCGGTGCTCAGCGAGCTGTACGTCCTGGACGAGGCCGGTGAGCCCTTCAAGCGGGTGACGCCCGGGGACGGGCTGGATTTGCCGCTCGTCACGGGGTTGGACAGGGAAGGCTACGTGACGGACCCGGCGGTGGCGCGCGAGCGCCTGCGCGCGGCGCTGGAGGTGGCGGGCGCGTACACGCGACTGTCCCCCGGCAAGGACGAGCGGCTGTCCGAGGTCCGCATGGAGGCGCAGGGTCTGGCGCTGGTGACGGCGTCCGGCCAGGAAGTGCGCCTGGGACAAGGAGATTCCGAGGTCAAGCTGCAACGGCTGGCCCGTGTCCGGCGAGAGCTGGGTGCGAGGGGGCTTGCAGCGGAGATCATTCACCTGGATAACCGTGCCCGACCCGGTTGGGTGGCGGTGAAGCTTTCGAGCCCTGTCTCCGAGAGGAACGGGGTCTCGACGCGGTAAGCGGATGCCCCTTTCACGAGAGTGGGGGGCCTGGGAGGGTTGTCATGGCGAAGCAGAAGTCGGGGGAGATCATCGTCGGCCTCGACATCGGCACGACGAAGATCTGCGCCATCGTCGGGGAGCTGACCGACAGCGGCATCGACATCATCGGCATCGGTACGCACCCGTCGAAGGGGCTGCGCAAGGGCGTGGTGGTCAACATCGAGGCCACGGTCTCCTCCATCCGCCGCGCCGTCGAAGAGGCGGAGCTGATGGCGGGGGCGGAGATCTCCCACGTCTACACGGGCATCGCCGGTGGCCACATCAAGGGCTTCAACTCCCAGGGCATCGTCGCGGTGAAGGACAAGGAGGTCCGCGAGGCGGACATCGCGCGCGTCATCGACGCGGCGAAGGCGGTGGCCATTCCCCTGGACCGGGAGGTCATCCACGTCCTGCCGCAAGAGTTCATCATCGACGACCAGGGCGGCATCAAGGAGCCGCTGGGCATGGCGGGCGTGCGCCTGGAGGCCAAGGTGCACATCGTCACCGGGGCCGTCTCCAGCGCGCAGAACATCGTCAAGTGCGCCAACCGCACGGGGCTCAACGTCTCCGACATCGTCCTGCAGCCGCTGGCCAGCGCGGAGGCGGTGCTGGGCGAGGACGAGAAGGAGCTGGGCGTGTGCCTCGTCGACATCGGCGGCGGCACCACGGACATCGCCATCTTCTCCGGCGGCTCCATCGTCCACACGGCGGTGATTGCGCTGGGTGGCAACAACCTGACGAGCGACATCGCCATCGGCCTGCGCACGCCCGCGCACGAGGCCGAGCGCATCAAGCAGAAGTACGGCTGCGCGCTCGCGTCGCTCATCAACAAGGACGACACGATTGAGGTGCCCAGCGTGGGCGGCCGGCAGCCGCGCGTGCTCGGGCGGCAGATTCTCTGCGAGATTCTGGAGCCGCGCGTGGAGGAGATCTTCCAGCTCGTGCACCGTGAAATCCAGAAGTGCGGCTACG
Source organism: Pyxidicoccus xibeiensis (assembly GCF_024198175.1). NCBI lineage: Bacteria > Pseudomonadati > Myxococcota > Myxococcia > Myxococcales > Myxococcaceae > Pyxidicoccus > Pyxidicoccus xibeiensis. Next base: position 3,098 of record NZ_JAJVKV010000027.1, on the reverse strand, counting down.
AGGACCTGCTGGCCTCGGGCGTGGTGATTACGGGTGGCTCCACGCTGCTGGCGGGCATGCCGGAGCTGGCGGAGGAAGTGCTCGGGCTGCCGGTGCGCCGGGGCATGCCGCGCGGCATCGGCGGGCTGGTGGACGTGGTGAAGAGCCCCATGTACGCCACGGGCGTGGGCCTGGTCGTCTACGGTGCCAAGCACCTGGACCGGCGCATGTTCCGCATCCGCGAGGAGAACGTGTACAAGAAGGTGAAGGGCCGCATGCGCGAGTGGCTCGAGGAAATCTTCTAGGCCGCGCCGGGCTTCAGTGCCCGCCGCCGTGCGAAGGGGCTCTCCGGAAGGAGGGCCCCTTTTGCGTTCTGGCCTGGTGCGTCACCGCGGCCCTGCGTCGGTCGTGGACGCGTCAGGCCGGTGCCGCGTCCGGGTTTGACGCGTCAACGAGGGGGGCGCTGTTGGGGGGCCAAGCAATCCGGTTTCCAGAATCCGGATCCGTGATTCGGATCTCCCCTCGGAAGAGGGGAGGGGTGGGTCTTGGAACCCCCTGGAACTGTGAGGGTTGGGAAGTGGACGGAGGATGGCTCCGGGATTGCTATGTGCGGCCGTTGCCGCCGGGACCCCATCCCACCTCGCGCGGCGCTGCCTCTATGAACGACAACACCCACACCCCTCTTCCGCTGGCATCGGCGAAGCGCGTACGTGCTCGCCTGCCTGCTGCTGGCCTGCTGGCGCTCCTGTGCGTCGCGCTGGTGGCTCCCGCCGCGCACGCCGAGCCCGACATCTTCCAGCTGGGCAATGCCCAGGACGGCGCGCTGACCGTCAACGCCGCCAACACCGTCGTCAACGTCTATACGCGGGTGACGGCGGCCGTTCCGGCGGGCCAGAGCTTCGTCACCGTGGCCACCACGACAGGCTTCGCTGTCGGCGACCTGGTGATGGTGCTCCAGAGCACGGGCCTCTCCCCGAGGCCCACGTCGGGCAGTCAGACGCCCCTCGACATGTCCGGCAATACGATGGGCCGCTGGCAGCTGGCGCGCGTCCAGTCCCTCACCGCGACCCGGCTCAGCTTCACCCAGCCGCTCACGGTGGCCTTCGGGGCGACCGGGACCCAGGCGGTGCTGGTGCGCGAGTACAGCACCGTGAACATCAACGCTGGAGGCAGCCTCGTCGCCCGGACCTGGGATGGGACCACGGGCGGCGTGCTGGCCTTCCTGGCGACGGGAGCGGTGAACAACGCAGGCTCCATCTCTGCCACGGGCGCGGGGTTCCGTGGTGGCATCTTCATGAACGGCGCTGGGGACGCGTGTACCGGTTTTGACGCTGTGTGGCCGGACGGTGCCATGAAGGGCGAGGGCGTGTTTCCAGGCGCCTATGCCCCCACGCTCGACACGTTCCCTCCGCCGGCTGGCACGACGGGCTACGGCAACATCGCCAATGGTGGTGGTGGCGGCATCTGCCACAACTCGGGCGGTGGCGGTGGCGGTGGCGCGGGCGCGGGTGGCAAGGGTGGCCGCACCTGGAACGGCGAAGAAGCGCCTGCGCGGGACGTGGGCGGGCGTGGTGGTGTGCGGATGAACTATGACGCCGTGAGCCGCGGGCTCTTCGGCGGTGGTGGCGGCGCTGGCCACAGCAATGACGACCTCGGCGGTATGGGCAACGCCGGTGGTGGCGTCGTGTTCATGCGCGCCGCATCGCTGGCGGGCGCTGGCGCGGTGAGCGCGGATGGCGTGGCGGGACAGAACGCGCAAGGCGGGGGCAACGACGCGGCGGGTGGTGGTGGCGCGGGCGGCACCATCTACATGCGCTTCACGGGCAACCTGACCTGCAGCGCGAACACCGTCACTGCTCGTGGTGGCAGCGGCGGTAGTTCCGTCTTCGCGACGCCTCACGGAACGGGTGGTGGTGGTGGCGGCGGGCATGTCCTGGTGCAGGGAGCGACGGTCGGCTGCTCGCCCGTCGTCACGGGCGGCGCGGCGGGCACCCAGCCGACGGCTGGCGCTCAGGATGGTGTGAACTACGGCGCCGTGGCCGGAAGCCCGGGTGTGGTCAGCGTGCTTGCGGGCGCGTTCCCCGCGGCCCCCGCCGCTCCGGTGGTGGTGACGCCGGCCAACGGCTCTACGACGGGTGTGCGTCCTCCCATCACCGGTACGGCGCCGGCGGGCTCGACGGTGGTCATCACCGTCGACAACATCGAGATTGGCCGTGTGACGGCCGACGCGGCGGGCAACTTTACCTTCACGCCGACGACGGACCTGGCGGTCGGTGCGCACAACGTGAGCGCGGTGGCCGAGGTGCAGGGTGTGGCCAGTCCCCGCAGCAACACCAACACCTTCACCGTGGTCACGGACAGCACGCCGCCGGACACGACGATTGTCAGCGGCCCCGCCGCAGTGACGAACTCCACCAGCGCGACGTTCGACTTCAGCTCCAACGAGAGTCCCGTCACCTACCAGTGCTCGCTGGACGGCGCGGCCTTCGTGGCCTGCACCGACCCGCGCACCTTCACCGGCCTGGCGAACGGCAACCACACCCTGGCCGTGCGCGCGGTGGACACCGCGGGCAACGTCGACTCGACGCCCGCGACCTACGCCTGGACGGTGGACGCCACCGTGCCGGATACCACCATCGTGAGTGGCCCCGCTGCCGTGACGAACTCCACCAGCGCGACGTTCGACTTCAGCTCCAACGAGAGCCCCGTCACCTACCAGTGCAGCCTGGACGGCGCTGCCTTCGTGGCCTGCACCGACCCGCGCACCTTCACCGGCCTGGCGAACGGCAACCACACCCTGGCCGTGCGCGCGGTGGACACCGCGGGCAACGTCGACCCGACCCCTGCGACCTACGCCTGGACGGTGGACACCGCTCCTCCGGATACGACGATTGTCAGCGGCCCGACGGCCGTGACGGCGTCCACGTCGGCGACCTTCGACTTCAGCTCCAACGAGAGCCCCGTCACCTACCAGTGCTCGCTGGATGGCGCGGCCTTCGTGGCCTGCACCGACCCGCGCACCTTCACCGGCCTGGCGAACGGCAACCACACCCTGGCCGTGCGCGCGGTGGACACCGCGGGCAACGTCGACCCGACCCCTGCGACCTACGCCTGGACGG